>NZ_WEII01000065.1:0-25857 GCF_009183805.1 Bacillus sp. B2-WWTP-C-10-Post-4
AAAAAGCGAAAGCCAAGGCGAAGGCAGCGGCAGCTGCCAAGGCAAAAGCGGAGGCGTTAGCGAAGCAGAAAAGAGAAGGGACAGAAGAAGTAACGGAAGAAGAAAAAGCGAAAGCCAAGGCGAAGGCAGCGGCAGCTGCCAAGGCAAAAGCGGAGGCGTTAGCGAAGCAGAAAAGAGAAGGGACAGAAGAAGTAACGGAAGAAGAAAAAGCGAAAGCCAAGGCGAAGGCGGTGGCAGCGGCCAAGGCAAAAGCGGCAGCATTGGCGAAGCAGAAAGCCTCGCAAGGTGATGGGGATTCGGGAGATGAAAAGGCAAAGGCAATTGCAGCGGCAAAAGCGAAAGCAGCAGCGGCTGCAAGAGCGAAGACAAAGGGGGCTGAAGGTAAGAAAGAGGATGAGCCGAAGCAGGAAGAACTGTCCGTAAATCAGCCGTATTTAAATCAGTATGTTGAGGCTATTAGGGAGAAGTTAGGAGAGGGTGCATTAGTAGATTCCTACATTAATAAACTGTCAAAGGATGTGCCAACTCTTGTGGTGGATCCCGAAAAATATTATGAAGTGATGGAGTCACTGCGATTCCATGAGGGACTTGCTTTTGATTATATGTCAGAGCTACATGCGACGGATTTTGTGACACATATGGAAGTGTATGTTCATTTGTTTTCATATGGCAAGAAACAATCGGTAGCGGTGAAGGTAAAGCTAGACCGGGAAACGCCGCAAGTCGAATCTGTGACAGCGCTTTGGAAAGGGGCTGACTGGCCGGAGCGAGAAGCATACGATTTGCTCGGCATTATATTTAAAGGGCATCCGAATTTAACACGTATTTTAATGCCAGAGGATTGGGTAGGATATCCGCTTAGAAAAGACTATGAACCGTATGATGTGGAGGTGTAGCTATGATCCGCACGGAAGAGATGCTTTTGAATGTAGGACCTCAGCATCCGAGTACACATGGTGTGTTCAGGCTCGTAATTAAGATTGACGGGGAAATTATTAAAGAAGCTACACCTGTTATTGGGTATTTACATCGCGGGACGGAAAAGATCGCTGAGAGCTTACAGTATACGCAAATTATCCCTTATACAGATCGAATGGACTATTTATCAGCTATGACGAATAATTACGTCATTTGCCATGCTGTAGAGACGATGATGGGGCTTGAAATTCCAGAGCGTGCCGAATACTTGCGAGTACTTGCGATGGAGCTAGGAAGAATTGCGAGCCATCTCGTTTGGTGGGGGACGAATCTTCTTGATATAGGAGCGGTTAGCCCGTTTTTGTACGCGTTTCGTGAACGAGAGATGATTATAAATTTATTAAATGAATTATGCGGGGCACGGCTTACTTTTAACTATATGAGAGTTGGTGGTGTGAAGTGGGATGCGCCAGATGGTTGGATTGAAAAGGTGGAAGAGTTTGTTCCGTATATGAGAGAGCAACTGGCAGGTTATCATGATCTTGTTAGCGGTAATGAGATTTTCTTAAATCGTGTGAAAGGCGTTGGTATATATAGCGCGGAAGAAGCGATTTCGTATTCTTTAAGCGGAGCAAATTTGCGGTGCACTGGAGTAAACTGGGATCTTCGCAAAGATGAGCCGTATTCGATTTATGATCGTTTTGATTTTGATATTCCTGTTGGAAGCGTGGGAGATGCTTGGGATCGCTACGTTTGCCGAATGCAAGAAATCGAGGAGTCTTTAAAGATTGTTGAGCAAGCGGTTCAGCAGTTCCCGAAAGATGGAGCTGTGCTGGCAAAAGTACCAAAAATTATTAAGGCACCTAAGGGAGAAGCATTTGTACGTATCGAATCGCCGCGCGGAGAGATTGGGTGTTATATCGCTAGTGACGGAAAGAAAGAGCCGTACCGTTTGAAGTTTCGTAGGCCATCTTTTTATAACTTGCAAATTTTACCGAAGTTATTGAAAGGTGAAAACATCGCTAATTTAATTACGATTTTAGGTGGAGTTGATATTGTACTTGGGGAGGTTGATGGCTAATGATTGAGACGCTCTTACAATCACCTTCAAGCTGGACGAATTTCTTCATTTTTTTCGGATTAGCGGTACTTCTACTATTTGCAGTCCTTGGCTTCGTTACATATGGAATCTTGGCAGAACGGAAAGTGATGGGGTTTATGCAAGGGCGGATTGGCCCAAACCAGGTTGGAGGCCGATTTGGTTTACTGCAAACGGTAGCTGATGTTTTAAAACTATTATTGAAAGAAGATAGTATTCCGAAAGCAGCAGATAAACCGCTGTTTATATTAGCACCTGTCATTGCATTTGCACCAGCATTTATGGTGCTTGCGGTTATCCCGTTCACTGATAAATTTCAATTTGCAGATATTGGAGTTGGGCTACTTTATTATATTGCTGTTTCCGGTATTACGACGATAGGTGTTGTAACTGGGGGATGGGCATCGAATAATAAATATTCCCTTTTAGGAGGAATGCGTGCGGCGGCGCAAATGATTTCTTATGAGATTCCGCTCGTAATGAGTGTAATTGGTATCGTTTTGCTAGCTGGTAGTCTGAATTTAAATGAGATTGTAGCGGCGCAGGAGAAGGTTTGGTACATTTTCGTACAGCCAATTGGCTTCGTCGTTTTCTTAATCGCAGCAGTTGCAGAGTTAAATAGAACGCCATTCGATTTGCCAGAAGCGGAGTCAGAACTTGTTTCTGGATATCATACGGAATACTCAGGTTTTCGCTGGGCGTTTTTCATGCTTTCAGAGTACGTATATTTCTTCGGGATGGCATCGTTAATTACAGTGCTCTTTTTAGGCGGATGGAATCCAGTCATGTTTCTTGGATTTATCCCAGGTGCCGTATGGTTTGCTTTGAAATTTAGCAGTGTAGTCTTTCTATTAATTTGGTTCCGCGTTACGTTCCCGCGTATAAGAGGTGACCAGTTAATGGAGTTTGGTTGGAAAGTATTATTGCCGATTGCACTTGCAAATATTTTCTTAACGGCATTGATTAAGGAGTTATTCTTCTAATCTATGAGGGGGGTGCCAGTAAGAGATGAAAGGACTATTTAAAGGATTAAAATATACATTAAGTAATTTGAGCAAGAAGAAGGTAACGTATGATTATCCAAATCAACCGTTGCCGTTGCCAGACCGTTTTCGTGGAATTCAAAAATTTTATCCGGAGAAATGTATTGTTTGTAATCAGTGCTCTAACATTTGTCCGACAGACTGTATTCAGTTAACAGGAAAGAAACATCCGGATCCTACGAAAAAAGGAAAAATTATCGACACGTATGATATTAATTTTGAAATTTGTATTCTTTGTGATTTATGTACAGAAGTTTGTCCGACAGAGGCAATTGTCATGACAAATAACTTTGAACTCGCGGAATATTCACGTGATGACTTATTTAAAAATTTGCAGTGGCTTGACGAAAACGACGAAAACGTCAGGAAGGAGAACAAGGCATGAATGGCGAGTTTGTAGCATTCTTTATACTATCCTTGTCTGCAATTATCGGCGGTGTTCTTATGTTGAACTTAACGAAAGTTATGCACATGATGCTAGCTCTCGTTCTGACATTTCTCAGCATTGCAGGTTTGTATTTTCTTTTATCAGCTGAATTTATAGGCGTTGCACAAATTTTACTTTACTCTGGTGCAATCACAATTATTATGATTTTCGGCATTATGTTAACGAAACATAACGCGGAAAATGAATCGCGTCTTACTCTTCGAAAATGGATTATCTTCTTTGCAGTTGTAGCATTTGGAGCGGTTATGTATTTCGCTGTTAATAATATTGATTTTGCAAATGAAAGCACACAAGGAAGTTTACCTCTCCATGAAAACAACACACTTCAAATCGGTACGCTTCTCTATTCAAAATATATTATCCCATTTGAACTAACTTCAGTTATTTTACTTGTAGCACTCGTTGGCGCGATTGTACTTGCGAAAAAGGATGAGAAAGAGGAGGATTCCAATGAGTAGCGTTCCAGCTTCTGCATATTTAACACTTGCGATTATTTTGTTTTGCATCGGTCTATTTGGAGCTTTAACAAAGCGGAATACAGTAATCGTATTAGTTTGTATCGAATTAATGCTGAATGCTGCCAATTTAAACTTAGTGGCGTTTAGTAAATTAGGCTTATTTCCGAATTTAACAGGTCAAATTTTCTCACTGTTTACGATGGCTGTAGCGGCAGCGGAAGCGGCGGTAGGACTCGCTATTTTAATTGCTTTATATCGCAATCGTACGACAGTTCAGGTGGATGAAATGGATACGCTTAAAGGATAGCATTGTGACCGAAAAAGGGGGAAGGAAACAATGATCGATTATGCATGGCTCATACCGCTTTTCCCACTCGTTTCGTTTTTGTTACTCATTATATTCGGGAAGAAAATTAGAGAAGGAAGCAGCGTACTTAGTATTTTTTTCGTCTTTCTCTCCTTTATACTTGCGGTACTTGTGTTAATAGAAAGGTTTTCAGAAGCAAGCGTGAAGCATAAGTGGGTGTGGCTTAGAGCTGGAGATGTGGATATATCATTCGGCTTTGAAGTGACTGCATTAGGAGCTTTAATGTTATTTATCGTGACGCTTGTGAGTCTACTTGTACATGTGTATTCGAAAGGTTATATGAAAGGTGATGAACGATTACCAACCTTTTACGCATATTTAGGACTCTTTACATTTGCGATGTTAGGGCTTGTTATATCAACGAATTTATTACAGCTTTATATATTTTGGGAATTAGTTGGCCTTGGTTCATTTTTACTTATCGGTTTTTATTTCTTTGAAGAAGAAGCGAAGGCTGCTGCAAAAAAGGCTTTTATTATGACCCGTATTGGGGATGTTGGTTTATTTATCGGGATGATTTTAATTTTTTGGTACGCAGGTAGTTTTGAATATGACGCAATATTTAGGGCGATTTATACAGGGGATCTACCTCCTTACATGATTACAATAACAGCGATATTAATTTTTATCGGGGCGATGGGAAAATCAGGTCAGTTCCCGCTTCATACGTGGTTGCCAGATGCAATGGAAGGGCCAACGCCCGTTTCGGCACTTATTCACGCGGCGACGATGGTGGCAGCTGGCGTATATTTAGTAGCGACGATGTTCCCTCTATTTTCAGCAAGTACAGTGGCGATGCAGACAGTGGCAATCGTTGGAGCTTTCACTGCAATCTTTGCGGCCTCTATTGGTCTTGTGCAAACAGATATAAAGAGGGTGCTTGCTTATTCTACAGTTAGCCAGCTCGGGTATATGATGCTCGCGTTAGGTTCTGCCGGTTATGTAGCTGGTATATTCCATTTAACGACACACGCTTTTTTTAAAGCACTATTATTTTTGGCGGCAGGAAGTGTAATTCATGCTGTGCATACGCAAAACATTAATAAAATGGGCGGTTTACAGAAGAAGATGAAAGTAACTGGTACGCTATTTTTAATAGGTACCCTTGCCATTAGCGGTGTTCCGCTGCTTTCCGGTTTTTTCAGCAAAGATGAAATTTTAGCGGCGACGTGGATGAATGGCAATTACGTTTTATTTACTTTAGCGGTAATTGCGGCGTTTTTAACAGCATTTTATATGTTCCGCCTATACTTTCTTGTCTTTACTGGAGAAACGAAGACGAAGGAAGAAGTGCATGAATCGCCTCGCGTTATGACGTATCCAATGATTGTTCTCGGCGTTCTTGCGGTAGTGGCAGGATATATAAATACACCATGGTTTGGGACATTTCTCGGAGATTGGTTGACGAAAGATGTAGGGTTTAAGGTTGAAGAAGCGCATGGACCAGTTTGGATTATGATTGTTGCGACACTCGTTTCATTTGCGGGAATCGCTCTTGCATATTTCATATATTGCAAGAAATCAATTTCTAGAGATTGGGCTGGGGGTACGGAAACATCTCTTTATAATCTTTTGAAAGAAAAATATTATGTGGATGAACTATACAACATGACGGTGATCCCTATTACGAAAGGAATCGCTCATGTGCTTCGCTTATTTGAAGTGTATGTAGTCGAAGGAATTGCAGTTTTAATTGGAAGTGTAGTTAAAGGCACAAGTAATCTTGGATCGAAACTTCAAAACGGGAATGTACAAGTGTACGGTACTGTAACGGCGGTTTCGCTCGCTGTACTCGTCATTATTTTGCTCTATACGGGAGGGGATTTACGATGAATGATTTGTTGTTAACGTTCTTCATTTTTTCCCCGCTTTTAGGAATTTTATTGCTTGTATTAACACCGAAAAAGGAATTGCGTACAGTGCGAGCGCTTGGCTTATTTGGGACGGCACTTCCATTTGGAATCGCTATCGTCCTCGCTTGTACATATGCTTCTGGAAAGAATTTGTCCCTATTTGATGAGAAGGTGAAATGGATTAAGTTCGGCGATTTCACAGCGGTAGATAAAAGGTGGTTTTCTATTTATTACGAGCTCGGTATTGATGGTTTGTCGCTTGTCATGATGGTACTGACGGCTCTTCTAGCGATGCTTGCAGCAATTGCAGCCTTTTCTATTAAAAGAAATTTAAAAGCATTTTATATGCTGTTACTTATGCTAGAAATAGGAATGCTCGGCGTCTTTGCTGCTCAAAACTTAATGTTGTTTTTTATCTTCTTTGAAATTACGTTGCCACCAATGTTCTTATTAATTGGAAAGTGGGGAAAATTGTCGAGTGAAAAGGCTGCGTATAGTTATTTAATATATAACGGTATTGGCTCAGCTATTTTGCTCATTGTTTTCTCAATTTTGTTCGCGAAAACAGGTACAACAAATATTGTGGAGCTGAAAGAGATATTAAGAAGTATAAACGCAGAGGGAGCACTCGTCATCCCAAGTAGTTTGCAGCTTAGTGTATTTATTGCCATAATGATTGCTTTTGCAATTAAACTACCTGTTTTTCCGTTGCACCGCTGGATGGTCAATGTACACATAGAAGCGCATCCAGCTGTAGTTATGCTTCATGCTGGAGTTTTGCTAAAGATTGGAGCATACGGTATTATTCGCTTCGGGAAAGGGCTATTCCCGGAATATTTTCACGATGTTGCAACGCTAATTGCTATATTAGGCGTAATTAATTTATTATACGGTGCCTTTTTAGCGCTCATCCAAACGGACTTTAGGAAAGTACTGGCTTACTCTAGTATTTCGCATATGGGAATTGTGTTAATGGGACTTGCGTCACTTAATGCACCTGGTACACAAGGAGCGCTATTCCAAGTTGTATCACATGGTTTAATTGCAGCCTTGCTATTCTTCCTACTGGGTGTTATAGAACAACGATTTGGAACTTCGGATATTACGGTGCTAGGCGGACTTGCGAAAAGTGTACCGATACTTAGCGGATTCTTTTTAGCAGGAGGAATGGCCTCGCTTGGATTACCAGGGATGTCTGGGTTTGTTAGTGAATTTCTTGCCTTTCTCGGTTTATTTCAAGGAGAGCCCGTCATTGCTGCAGTCGGTGTGATTGGCATCATTTTAACCGCTGTATATGTATTAAGGGCGACACTTCAAGTGACATTTGGAAAGAAAGAGTGGGAAGCAAAAACTGATATACACGGATGGGAGTATGTCCCTGTTTTACTACTTATCTTTTGTATTATTGCAATTGGAGTTATGCCAGAGATACTAGGGGATCCGCTTCAAAATACATTGAAAACATTGGGGGTGAAGTAGGATGGATATGAATACGTTACTTAGTTTATCGTGGCATCTAATGGTGCCAGAATTTATTATTCTCGGCGCCGCCATCCTTCTTTCCATATGTGATTTGTTTTTTAAGCTGAACCATAGATATGTAGCTTTTGGTGCGATTGCTGCCATCGTATTGGCAATCGTGTCATTAATTACTCTATATAGCGAACCAGCAGGAGATATTTTAAATGGATCGTTTGTGTTAGATGGATTTTCAAAAGGGTTTAAAACGTTGCTATTAGGTGCCTCAGCTCTCATTTTATGCACCGCAATGAGCGATGATAAGAAGAATCCAATTGAAGATAAGGGTGAATATTATTACTTATTTTTAATGGCACTTCTTGGTGCGATGTTCATGGCTTCTAGTGTTGATTTTATTACCCTTTTCGTTGGTTTGGAGTTACTTTCACTTTCTTCTTATATTTTAGTAGGAATACGAAAAAAGAGCTGTGCATCAAATGAAGCGGCAATGAAATACGTCATTAGCGGAGGAATTGGAACGGCGATTACGCTCTTCG
This sequence comes from Bacillus sp. B2-WWTP-C-10-Post-4, assembly GCF_009183805.1. Lineage (NCBI taxonomy): Bacteria > Bacillati > Bacillota > Bacilli > Caryophanales > Bacillaceae > Bacillus > Bacillus sp. B2-WWTP-C-10-Post-4. Next base: position 8,202 of record NZ_WEII01000065.1, read on the forward strand.
GAATGAGTTATTTATACGGTATTACAGGTTCAACTAACATTGTAGATATGCAAAAGGTACTCACTGGGGAACTCGCTAGTGGTATTCAGTTATTGTTAGCTCTTGCATTTCTTTTATTGCTAGTCGGTCTCTCATTTAAAATTGCCACAGTGCCGTTTCATATGTGGGCACCTGATGTATATGAAGGAGCGGCTACACCAGTTACTGCTTTTCTTGGAACGATTTCTAAAATTGCTGGTTTCCTACTCATTATTCGTTTGTTCCTTATGGTTTTTGCAAGTGTATTAATACAAGGAGATATGCAATCTTTATATGGGCATATGAGTATATATATTGCGGTGCTAGCAAGTATTACGATGATTGTTGGGAATGTAGTCGCGTTAAAACAATACAATATAAAGCGTTTATTTGCTTATTCGGGCATTGCTCATGCAGGGTATTTACTCGTTCCACTTGTAGCATTATCACCATTTACGATGGATAGCATGTGGTTTTATATGCTGGCATACATGCTTATGAATATAGGTGCATTTGCTATCATCCACGGCTTAATCTTACAAAATGATGAGGAAAATATAACAATTTTCACAGGTTTATATAAAAGGTCACCATTTGCAGCGATTATGATGACAATCTTTATTTTATCGCTGGCTGGGATACCAGGAACGGCTGGCTTCATTGGAAAGATTAACATCTTTTTAGGCGCGCTTCATGTAGAGCCAGCACATTACGTACTAGCTTCGATTATGATGGGTACGACAGTTGTTTCATTCGTATATTATTTCCGTATTTTACAACAAATGTTTTTCCGCACAGGAGAGACAGAAGAGAGGATACGGTTACCGTTAAATATAAAGGTTGTTATGAGTCTTTGTGCAATTTCGATTGTAATACTAGGGATTATGCCGATGATTGGGTACAATTTCTTTTATGAATATTTTCCATTAATGAAAGATTTCTTCTTCTTAGGGAACGTGGTACAATAGTGAAAATAAAAGGTGTGGAGTCAGTACTCTGCGCTTTTTATTTTGTGTTAACTTGTAATGTAGATATACGTTTTTGGAAAGAAAATCACGATGTAAAATGTAAGATGTCTATGTGCATTTGAAAAAGTGTAGCTCCTACTTATTATGGTATCGTTTTTATATTCTTTCATAAGTAGTAGCTGAGTAAAAAGGGGTCGATTTTTTGGCACAACTTTTAGGGCAACAAGCACTGATTGCCATTGTTTCGCATTTATTGTTTATTACCATTACGTGGTGGGCCTTACAAGGCATTCACATTGAGCGTTTAATGAAGTCCGGAAAAGTGCTGCAGACGCGAGTATTACTCATCTTAATTACAATTGCAATTGGGACATCTGTAAGTAACTTTTTCCTTGATTATTTAGGCTATTCGAAGAGTTTAACGTATTTAGTAAAGTAAGTGTATAGAACCTCAAATCTCCGTTAACAATGGGGATAGGAGGGGATGAAATTGAAGCTTAAAGCCATTCTTATTGTTGCACTTAGTGTTGTTTTATTTTTGGTTGGATATAGAGAGATGAAACCGATAAGCGATGAACAGAAAATGGAGAGCATGATCAAGGCTTTAGAGAAAAATGATGCTAAAGTAGAAAAATGGTCATGGTTAGCGAGAGAAACAAAAACAATTTCTAACATACATACGTTTCAAAAGTTGTTAAACGATGTGAAGGAAAAAGCAAATATTCAAAAGTGGGAAGTAGAGCAATCTCCAGATGGATATAAAGCTACATCCTATAAAAAGCTTTCTTCTTATGAAGAACGAGTAGTAGTAACTTGGAGTAAAGAAAATACTAAAGAAAACACTTTCATTATCTTTGAAGTAAGTGGGGCGAAATGGGACCCGAAGTATGTTCAAAACATGAATAAAATTTTTAGTGAAAAACCTATAATTTACACTTGTGTTCAAGGTGTACTGAATGATAAGATTGAAGGTGTTTTGCAAAATAAAACCAATCAGGTTTTGAAAGATCTTTCAGCAAGAGCGATCGAACAAGTAGAAGAAAGAGCATTTGTGTCAGTCTCCGCATACAATAAAAAGTGGGATGACGCTCTTTCAACAAATAGAGAGAAAATAAATGTGCAAATAGCAATACGTTCTACAGACAACAAAGATACAATTGTGGTTGGCACACCGATCATAACTTCTGAGTATTGAGTGAATAGATACTGAAAAAAGGACACGGAGGGGAATAATTTGGAAAAGATCATCGTCCGTGGCGGAAAGCGGTTAAACGGCACAGTGCGTGTTGAGGGCGCAAAAAATGCTGTATTACCTATAATCGCTGCAGCCCTATTAGCGAGTGATGGAAAGAATGTACTATCTGAAGTACCAGTTTTGTCTGATGTATACACAATTAATGAGGTATTACGTCATTTAAATGCTGAAGTCGTATTTGAAAATAATCAAGTAACAATCGATTCTTCTAAAGAACTAAACATTGAAGCACCATTTGAATATGTACGTAAAATGCGTGCATCTGTTCAAGTAATGGGACCATTATTAGCACGTAACGGTCGTGCTCGTATTGCACTTCCTGGTGGATGTGCAATTGGTTCACGTCCAATTGACCAACATTTAAAAGGCTTCGAAGCAATGGGAGCAAAAGTACAGGTTGGTAACGGTTTTGTTGAGGCATATGTTGAGGGAGAACTAAAAGGAGCTAAAATCTACTTAGACTTCCCAAGCGTAGGCGCGACAGAAAACATTATGTCTGCAGCTACATTAGCAAAAGGGACAACAATTCTTGAAAACGCAGCGAAAGAACCAGAAATCGTTGACTTAGCTAACTTCTTAAATGCGATGGGAGCGAAAGTACGCGGAGCTGGAACTGGAACGATTCGTATCGAAGGCGTTGATAAATTATATGGTGCAAACCATTCTATTATTCCTGACCGTATTGAAGCGGGAACATTCATGGTTGCAGCAGCAATTACTGGTGGAGACATCTTAATTGAAAATGCTGTACCTGAACATTTACGCTCAATTACAGCGAAAATGGAAGAAATGGGTGTTAAAATTATTGAGGAAAACGAAGGTGTACGTGTTATCGGCCCAGATAAGTTAAAAGCGGTTGATATTAAAACTATGCCTCACCCAGGTTTCCCAACAGACATGCAATCACAAATGATGGCATTATTACTACAAGCTGATGGAACAAGCATGATTACAGAAACGGTATTCGAAAACCGCTTTATGCACGTTGAAGAATTCCGTCGTATGAATGCTGATATTAAAATTGAAGGTCGTTCTGTTATTATGAACGGTCCAAACAGCTTACAAGGTGCTGAAGTAGCAGCAACTGACTTACGTGCTGCAGCTGCATTAATCTTAGCTGGTTTAGTATCAGAAGGTTATACTCGTGTAACTGAGTTAAAACATCTTGACCGTGGCTATGTAAACTTCCATAAGAAATTAGCTGCATTAGGTGCAACTATTGAACGTGTAAACGAAAAAGTAGAAGAAGTGAAAGAACAAGAAGTTTCTGATCTTCACGCTTAATTGAAATAGTCTCTATGTCTTTTGACATAGGGGCTATTTTTTTGGGTTATTACTGTTATAGTCAATAAATTCTATACTTATGCACGTACCAGTAAAAATATTTAGAAAATTTCTGTTTTATACTCTTCCCCTTAAGTATGTTCTAAAAGAAAGAGTTGTTCCATAAGAATGAATGGAGTAAAGCTTTTATATTGGGGGAAAATAGGATGAAATTTTCAAAGCCACTTTTTATTACAGTAGCGCTCTTAATAGCGCTCGTTATCATTGTACCTGCAGCCCTTGTTATTCCATTTGCGAAAGCAAAAGTAGGGGAAGAAACGGCCTCTAAAACTCCTCCAGCGATAGAAAGCATACCAGCTCCAGGAAAAGTAGATACAGCTGTTCAAGTTGCTGTATATCGCGAAAAACAGAAGAAGGTAGAAACATTACCAGTGGAGGAGTATGTGACAGGTGTAGTAGCTTCTGAGATGAATGCCAGTTTTGAAATAGAGGCACTAAAGGCGCAGGCATTAGCAGCGAGAACATTTGTAGTACAACGTATGCTAAGCGGAGGAAAGAAAAATAATGCGGACGTGACAGATACGGTGAAAGATCAAGTGTACAAAAGCAAAGATGAATTGAAGAAGCAATGGGGTAATAACTACGAAAATAATTTGAAGAAAATCGAAGAAGCCGTTTCGAAAACAGCAGGACAAGTTTTAACGTATGATGGAAAACCAATTTCAGCATCCTTCTTTTCAACGAGTAATGGCCGAACAGAAAATGCAGCTGACTATTGGGGAAATGATTATCCGTACTTGAAAAGTGTAGATAGTCCGTGGGATCAAGCCTCTCCAAAGTTTACGAGCGAGCAAACATTTACAGTAGCTGATTTTCAAAAACGTCTCGGTGTGAAAGTGCTAGCAGACGGGAAGGTTGGAAATATTAAAGACCTTACGGAAGGAAAGCGCGTAAAGGATGTAGCTTTTCAAGGAAAAACATTAACAGGAAAAGAAGTTCGTGAAAAGTTAGATTTACGTTCTTCTGATTTCACGTGGAAACAACAAGGAGATAAAATCATCGTTACGACGAAAGGGTTCGGTCACGGCGTTGGTATGAGTCAATACGGGGCGAACGGCATGGCAGCGGAAGGAAAGAAATATACAGATATCGTCGCTCATTACTATAAAGGCGTTGAAATAAAGACGATGAATGATTATGAAGGAAAACTGATGGTGAAGAAATAGGTGTCAGAACTCTGGCACCTATTTTTTTCTGTTTAAAATATCATAATTTTCCATTAACTGTTTGATATAATAGGATAAAAAGGCATTTGGGGGAAATGAAATGGCGTTACTAGAGTTGAAACAGTTAGGGAAGGCGAACCAGTTACCGGAAATGGAGCTAAAGGTTGAAAAAGGGCAATGTATTGTTTTGCAATGCAATAATCATACAGCTAAAGTGTTACACCGCATTATTATTGGTCAAGAAGAAGCTTCAACTGGCAACGTACTGTTTGAAGGGGAAGCAATTGGAAAGAAAAATTATTCCCGCATAGGCTTTTGTTTTTTGAAGGATGAAGCATATGATCGTTTGAAGGTGAAGGAATACTTTAAGTTTTTAATAGGGCTTTATGAATCAAAGATAAGTATAGAAGAAGTTGTGCAGTCTGTTGGTCTCCTAGATAAGCTAAACGTTAAAATAGAAAAACTATCATTTTCAGAGAAGCGTCGTCTTCATATTGGGCGAGTGATGATTCATAATCCGGATTTAATCATTTTGGAAGAACCGGAGCAAAATGTAGATATAGAGAGTACGGTTATTATTCGAAAAGCAATTATGAAAATGAAAGAACAAGGAAAGGCAATTTTTATTACGTCATCTTTCCTATCGGATGCCCTTTCGTTAACAGAGGATGTATACATATTAAACAACGATTGTGTGAAAAAAGTAGAAATTGAACAAGAGGAAGTGGAAGAAGTCGATGAAGAGAAGGTCGTTCAAATAATTCCGCAAATGAAGTTAGAAAGAATACCTGCGAAAGTGAACGATAAAATCATTTTACTTGATCCGATGGAAATCCATTTCATTGAAACACAAAACGGAGTAACACATATTCACGTTCGTGAAGGAGATTTCGTATGCGCTTTAACATTAGGTGAACTAGAAGCAAGGTTAACAGGTTTTGGTTTCTTTAGATGTCATCGCTCGTACCTTGTGAATTTACAAAGAGTGCGAGAAGTGATTACTTGGACTCGTAACAGTTTTAGCTTAATTTTAGACGACGAAAGAAAAAGTTCAATCCCGCTTTCAAAAGGACGAATGGATGAATTAAAAGGTGTTATTGGACTATAAAAGTGCTCCAATAAGCTCAACATGCGATTCATTCACCGGTAAAAATACTCCTTTTACCGGTATTTTAATGCGCCTACCCTTTGTTTTTCATATGATTGAGTCAAGAAAAGCGAAACAAACGAACGAAAAGCGCTAAAGCGACTTTCATCTATAAAGAAGAAAAACAAAGGGGATGAAGAAATGACATTGGCAATTGAAATGAAAGATGTAATGAAAAGTTTCAGTGGAAAAACGGCACTTCGAAATGTAAATATTGAGGTGAAGCAAGGAGAGATATTCGGATTCCTTGGACCGAGTGGATCTGGTAAGACGACAACAGTAAAAATTTTAACTTCTCAATTGCTTCATAGTGTTGGAACGGTAAGAGTATTAGGGAAAGATATTACAGGACCAAGTAGCATCGATTACAAACGAATTGGTATTTTAACAGATAACAGCGGCTTATATGAAAGACTTAGCATTTATGATAACTTACTATTATTTTGTGACTTATATGATTGCAAAAAAGAACGAATCGATGAAGTACTAGCACAAGTGAATTTATTAGATGATAAAAAAACACCAGTAAAAAAAATATCAAAGGGAATGAAGCAACGCGTCACACTAGCAAGAGCAATCCTTCATAAACCAGATATCCTTTTCTTAGACGAACCAACATCTGCACTTGATCCAGTAAACGTACAAAACATTCATAAAATCTTAAAAGACTTAAATAAAGAAGGAACGACGATTTTCTTAACGACTCACAACATGGACGAAGCAGAAACGCTTTGTAACCGCATTGCCTTCCTGTGTGGCGGAGAAATTGTAGCACTTGATACACCGGAGAACCTTCGCTTACAATACGCGAAAGATCAAATACAAGTCGTGTTAAAGGATAAGAAGAAAGAAACGGTACAAAAAGATGAATTAGGTGCAAAACGTATTTCAGAATGGATGAACAAAGGAGAATTACTATCCATTCATTCACACGAACCAACTTTAGGCGATATTTTTATTGAAGTTACTGGGAGGGGATTATAATGACATTTTCAATGAGACGTGTATCAGCTATTTTTAGAAAAGAAGTACAAGATTTTAAGACAAATTCACAAGTGTTGTTAATGGCATTTTTACCAATTATACTTTCATTTTTGTTTAGCAGATTTGGAGCGGGAAAGGAAATGTTAGGCATTACTACTATAACGGCCTTCCTATTTGTCGCAGGCTTTGTTCAATCTATGGTAATTGCAGAAGAAAAAGAAAAACATACATTGCGTGTATTAATGCTATCACCGGCATCTTCGGTTGAAGTTCTACTTGGAAAAAGTATATTAACAGCATGTTTGACATTGGGCATTTGTATTGTGAACTTATTTATTTTGGATCAATTCAGTGGAAATCTATTATTGCTAGGATTTATTTTCTTATGTGGAACAATTTTATTTATTGTGATTGGAACAATGATTGGATTGTTAGCTGCATCTGTACCACAAACATCAATAATTGGAATGCCGATATTAATGACGATGTATTTGGCTGTACAGTTTGAGCCAATGGTTGAAAATAAAGTAATTAAGACGATGATTGGATATCTTCCAACATCTCATATTGTGAAAGCACTTAACAGTTTAGTAGGTGGGGCGGGATTTGGTAGTATTAGTGGGCATGTATTAAATGTTGCAGTTTGGCTTATTATATCGCTCTTTGTATGTTTAATCGTATATAAAAAGAAACAATTAGATTAAAAACTGAGTCAAAAGTGCTCAGTTTTTTCTTTTTTCTATCATTTCCTCGGAAATTTTGCAATTCTCATACATATTTTTACAGATTTTGTCGAAAAGTAATTAGTTATACGTTGTATAGGATACGTGAATATTGTTCAAAATGATTGCTGAGGTGATGATGGAATGCGAGGAAGAAATAATAAAAAGTCGCAAAAGGTAGTACATTTATTTCAAAAAAGATGGGTGTTTCCGGCACTATACATTGCTTGTGCAGCGGTAATCTTAATGGTTGCGCTATGGTTCCAAGGAGCTAATCCGAAGAAGACTCCAAACCACGATCAAGCAACACCGTATACACAATCGGAAGATCCAGCAGTACCAGTAACAAAATCTTCAGAAGTAGTGAAAATGCCAGCTGCCGCGAATGCGGAAGTAGTCGTACAGAAGAAATTCTATGAAGATGCAGCAACTGAGGCGGAACAAGAAAAAGCACTTGTCTTTTATAACAACACATATTCCCCGAATAAAGGAATTGACATTGCTGCGAAGAATGGAAAAGAATTCAATGTTGCTGCTGCTTTAAGTGGTACAGTAACGAAAGCTGAAAAAGATTCACTTCTTGGTTATGTTGTAACAGTTGATAGTGGAAATGGTGTAGCGGTATCTTATCAAAGCTTAGGCAGTGTGAAAGTAGAAAAAGGTGCAAGAGTTGCACAAGGTGAAGTATTAGGAACATCCGGTCTAAGTGCAATGAATAAAGAGGCAGGTTCTCACGTTCACTTTGAAGTACGTAAAGACAATGTGGCTGTGAACCCTGAACGTTACTTAAATAAATCAGTAACAGAAATTAAAGCTGATGCAGGTGCTGCAAAGGCTACGAATGCTTCTGGTAAAAAAGCTGATGACAAATCTCAAAAAGAAGAGAAGTCAACGAGCACGAAACCTGAAAGTAAAACAGAAGACAAGTCTCAAAAAGAAGAGAAATCAACAAGCGGTTCAACTAGTGACAAAAAAGAAGAACCGAAGAAAGAAGAAAAATCAACAAATGGTTCTACAGAATCATCTAACGATTCTTCTTCACAAGAATAAGAAAGTGAAAAAATCAGTTCCCACTAGGGGAGCTGATTTTTTTATTTTTATATAAAAATACTCAATTTCGAGAAAAAAGTTGCAATAACAAGGAAAAATGACGAGATTCTCGAATATATATTACAAAAGGGAGGGGATACTGTGTCATTTTTGTTTGTTCTGTCGACTGCTATTATTTTATTGTTTGTTTTATTCACTTTATATTATTACATTGCCGGTAAGAAAGAGGTTCCCCACCATCAATTGTTAGAAGAAGAATTGGAACGAGAAGAATGACACCTTATATATAAGGTGTCATTTTTTTTCGCTATAATAGTCAGTTTTAACGTATTTCTCACAAAAAACGTAATTTTTCTTAACTTAGTCCGCAAAAATAGTGAACATGTAGCATATATCAGTAGTGCGGGCAATACAATGGTATAAACCAAAGCAAAGAGAGTGTTTGAGGTGAGAAATCGTGAATCATTTCATTATAAATCCAAGAATGTTTAACGCTTACAAACAGCACTCACACTTACTTCTTAGTCGTATGCAGCGAGGCTCATTTCACCCTTCTCACATCCAAATTAGGGAGGCGAGTGGTGTGCACGATTACATCAAAGAGAGAACTATCAAGATTGGTAAGTATATCGTGGAGACAAGAAAGACAGTGCGTGTCATTGCAAAGGAATTTGGGGTATCAAAGAGTACAGTCCATAAAGATTTAACAGAACGTCTACCAGAAATTAATCCAGAGCTCGCAAATGAAGTGAAAGAAATTCTTGATTATCATAAGTCTATTCGTCATTTAAGAGGGGGAGAAGCAACAAAACAAAAGTATAGAAAAGAAGATGTAGAGAAGCCTGTACGTCAATAATGTTACGGTAGCAAACATTCCGTTCACATTCGGTAATATTTTTCAGAAGAATTCTTTTTGCGAATATTACGTTTCTGTTAAATTTATGATAAAATCAGAAATTAGGTGAAAAGAATTCGGGTGTAACCTGATTTTGAATATCGAGGAGGAAAAAACGGGAATGTTTGCGCGAGATATCGGAATTGACCTAGGTACGGCTAACGTATTAATTCATGTTAAAGGTAAGGGTATTGTATTAAATGAGCCATCTGTTGTGGCGATTGATCGTAATAGTGGTAAAGTATTAGCAGTAGGTGAAGAAGCGAGAAGCATGGTGGGACGTACGCCTGGTAATATTGTAGCAATTCGTCCACTTAAAGATGGTGTAATCGCAGATTTCGAAATTACAGAAGCAATGTTAAAGTATTTCATTAACAAATTGGACGTAAAGAGCTTCTTTTCAAAACCTCGTATTTTAATTTGTTGTCCAACAAATATTACATCGGTAGAACAAAAAGCAATTCGTGAAGCTGCTGAACGTTCAGGTGGTAAAACAGTATTTTTAGAAGAAGAACCAAAAGTAGCCGCAGTTGGTGCTGGTATGGAAATCTTCCAACCAAGCGGTAACATGGTTGTTGATATTGGTGGAGGTACAACAGATATCGCTGTACTATCTATGGGTGATATTGTTACCTCTTCCTCTATCAAAATGGCTGGCGATAAGTTTGATATGGAGATCTTAAACTATATTAAACGTAAGTATAAGCTATTAATCGGAGAACGTACTTCAGAAGATATTAAAATTAAAGTTGGTACAGTATTCCCAGGTGCACGTAGCGAAGAACTTGAAATTCGCGGACGTGACATGGTAACAGGCTTACCACGTACAATTACAGTATGCTCTGAAGAAATTACAGAAGCATTAAAAGAAAATGCAGCTGTTATTGTACAAGCTGCAAAAGGTGTATTAGAGCGCACACCACCAGAATTATCTGCAGATATCATCGACCGCGGTGTTATTCTAACAGGCGGTGGAGCTTTACTACACGGTATCGACATGCTTCTAGCAGAAGAACTAAAAGTACCAGTATTAATTGCTGAAAACCCAATGCACTGCGTTGCGGTTGGTACAGGTATTATGTTAGAGAATATCGACAGATTACCAAAGCGTGCTTTGAGATAATTTGAAAGAACTAAGGCTGGTGCCTTAGTTCTTTTTTTCGTTTTTATATTTTTTTATTTTGTTTTTTTGCGAAAATGGAAGGAAAATAGAGAAATATGAAGGAAACAGGTAAAATATTCATATATATGGTTAAATTTAATATTTCCTTAATTGAAAACGTTTATAATATAATGAGTCGAATACGACATTAAGGCAAATAATGTTTCAATACATATTGCCTTTCCCTAATTTGGGCATACACTCTTTTCCACCTCCGTGTCAGTTGCAAAAATGTGCAACTATTTTAATGGAATAGAGTGTGTGCATTTTTTTTAGGAAGTTGTGCTAAATATAAAATGTTACTTTGTAATGACAAACAATAAACAAAATGGGATAATAGCAATATGTCCAAGTGGTAAGACCAATATTACAAAAGGGGCGATTGTTACATGCTAAATATAGAACAAATTAAAGAAATCATTCCTCACCGCTATCCATTTTTACTTGTTGATAAAATATTAGAAGTAGATGAAGGAAAAAGAGCGGTTGGGATTAAAAATGTATCCGCAAACGAAGAATTCTTTAACGGACACTTCCCTGACTATGCAGTTATGCCTGGTGTACTTATTGTAGAAGCATTAGCGCAAGTAGGAGCAGTTGCAGTATTAAAGAAAGAAGAAAACCGCGGGAGACTTGCTTTCTTTGCAGGTATCGACAATTGCCGTTTCAAAAAACAAGTACGCCCAGGTGATCAGCTTCGTCTAGAAGTAGAAATGACACGCGTACGCGGCCCAATTGGAAAAGGAAAAGCAATCGCAACAGTAGATGGTGAAGTTGCATGTGAGGCAGAAATTACATTTGCGATTGGTGATAAAAAAGAATAGATAGTAATAAAAAAATCTCCTTGTGAAAAGACAAGGGGGTTTTTTATTTCTGCTATATAACGATGAAGTGATAATATACAAACTAATCAGAAAATTACTTGTAAATATATGGTAATTACCATATACTTACTTTATTGTTTATCTAGAAAACAGGATAAGTGATAAAGGTAATAAAGAAATAAGGGCATTGTCATATTGTTAAGGTACTTAAATAAGACAAAGTAGAATGTTATTGATTATGATGAAATATGGGGAAAACAGCAAAAAATTAATTAGACGTATGAAATCGAGCATAAGAGAGAGAAAAGGGAAATGTCGCATTTCACAAAAGGAGATTATGAATATGTTCGGGAGAAAGAAAAGAAAACCATTACGACAATTAATTACACATAAAGAGCCTAAATCGCGTATTACAGAACAATACCGTAACATTCGTACAAACATTGAGTTTACATCTGTAGATAATCATGTTCGTTCTATTATTGTTACTTCAGCCGATCCAGGTGATGGGAAAACAACGACAATCTCAAACTTAGCAGTTGTTTTCGGACAACAAGGAAAGAAAGTTTTATTAATTGGAGCTGACTTGCGGAAGCCGACGATACAAAACTTATTTACCATTCATAGTTCAAATGGATTAACGAACTTATTATCAGGACAAGCAAAACTTATGCAATGCATTCAAAAAACAGATATAGAGAACGTATACTTAATGGCAGCAGGTCCAATCCCGCCAAACCCAGCAGAACTATTAGGGAGCCGGGCAATGGACGAGGCGTTGCTAGAAGCATATAACATGTTTGATATTATATTAATCGACACACCACCTGTCCTTGCGGTTACGGATGCACAAATACTAGCGAATAAATGTGATGGAATCGTACTCGTTGTACGAAGTGAAAAGACGGAAAAAGATAAAATCGTAAAAGCGAAACAAATATTAGATAAAGCATCAGGAAAACTACTAGGTGTTGTTTTGAACGATAAAAGAGAAGAAAAAGAGCAGTATGGTTATTACTAAAATAGAAAAAAGCCAATAAGAAATACTTGTTGGCTTTTTTTCTCATTTTGAAATTTATTTCTCAAGTTACATAGCATAAAAAACGTGATATGATAAATAATTTGGAAAACCATTGGAATGTGTTGTCATATTTAAGATTATTTTGTAAGATTATACTTGTTTGTTATGAACAAATATAGAACTGAATTATTAAAAATAAAAAATGTAAGATTTATATGTTATAATTTTTCCTATGTGTAAATTTTAGAAAGTTGGAGGAACTTATGGAAGAAACAATTAGTTTAAAAGAGTTATTTCATATTTTTAAAAAACGTTTAGCAATGATCCTCGTAATTGCCTTTGGTGCAGCAATAGTAAGTGCTATTATTAGCTTCTTCTTTATGACACCAATCTATCAATCTTCGACGCAAATTCTTGTTAACCAGAAGAAACAAGAGGGGGCAATGTTCCAAGCTGGTGAAATTCAAACGAATATTCAATTAACGAATACATATAAGGTTATTATTAAAAGCCCAGTAATCTTAGAACAAGTGAATGAAAAATTAAATTTAAATATGACAGCGCAAGAGTTAACAAAAAAGGTTAATGTTGCGAATGAAAAGGATTCACAAGTAATCGCTGTAACAGCTGAGGATAAAGATCCTAAAATAGCTCGTGATATCGCTAATGCAACTGCAGATGTATTTAAAGGTGAAGTTGCAAAAATTATGAACGTTGATAACGTAACAGTAATATCTAAAGCAGAAGTTACAGAAAATCAATCTCCGATTAAACCAGCTCCTATGCTTAATGTAGCAATTGCTTTCATTGTTGGTTTAATAGCTTCAGTTGGTCTTGCATTCTTACTTGAATACTTAGATAACACAGTGAAAAAAGAAGAAGATGTAGAAAATTTACTTGGTTTACCAGTGTTAGGTATTGTAGCTCGTATGGATGAAGAAACAATGAACGTGAAATCACACGCTCCATCATCAAGAAAAGTGAGGGGACAAACAATTGGCTCTTAATTTATTTAAAAAGAAAAAGAATCATCGTCAACGCCGTCAATTAATTGCTCATCAACAACCGAAATCACCAATTTCAGAACAATATCGTAATATTCGAACGAATATTGAATTTGCAGCTATTGATACAAATTTACATTCATTAATGGTAACGTCTGCGAATCCGAGTGAAGGGAAAACGACAACGACAGCGAATATGGCAGTTGTGTTTGCACAACAAGGAAAGAAAGTATTATTAATTGATGCAGATATGCGTAAACCAGCAATGCATCAAATGTTCCAAGTAGATAATATTTTTGGACTCACGAACGTATTAACACATAGTGAACGTTTAGAAAAATGTGTACAAACAACATTAGTTGATAATCTACACTTTTTAGCTTGTGGTCCAATCCCACCAAACCCGGCCGAATTGTTAGGTTCAAAGTCAATGAAGGAACTTCTTGGACAAGCATACAGTATGTATGATTTAGTTATTTTTGATATGCCACCAATTTTAGCTGTAACCGATGCGCAAATTATGGCAAATGTATGTGATGCTTCTGTTCTTGTTGTTCGTAGTGAATCAACAGAGAAAGAAACAGCAGTAAAAGCAAAAGGATTATTGGAGTCTGCAAAAGGTAAATTGTTAGGTGTTGTTCTAAACGACCGTGAACGTGAACAAGGCTTATATTATTATTACGGTGCAAACTAGTTTTAAAGTGAGATATGGTAAAAACATATCTCCTTTTTTCCCTTGAACATGAGAAATCTCTCATATTCAAGGGAAAAAAGATCTTTATAGGAGAGAGGGAGGATGAAACAAATGATAGATTTACATTGTCACATTTTACCTGGTATCGATGATGGTGCACAGACAGTAACAGATAGTTTAGCAATGGCACAACAAGCCGTAGCAGAAGGAATACATACAATTGTCGCAACGCCGCACCACCAAAATGGCAAATATGTAAACGAACGTACCTCAATTATTCATCACGTAAAACAATTAAATGATGAACTACAACAACATAATATCCCACTTACTATTTTACCGGGGCAAGAGGTCAGATTATATGGTGATTTATTAGAAGACTATGAATCTGGTAAAATCGTTACTTTAAATGAAACAAATAAATATATATTCATTGAATTCCCGTCGAATCACGTACCTCGTTATGCAGAACAACTATTATATGAACTACGTGTAAAAGGAATGATCCCAATTATTGTTCACCCGGAACGTAATGCCGAGTTAATCGAGCGGCCAGATAAGTTATATAACATTGTAAATAAAGGGGCATTAACGCAAATAACGGCAGGTAGTTTATTAGGGAAATTCGGTAAAAAAATTAAAAAGTTTTCACTTCAACTTGTAGAACATAATTTAACACATATGGTGGCTTCAGATGCACATAACACAACTTCAAGAGGATTTCATTTAGCAGAAAGCTATGAACTAATTGAGAAAGAATTTGGGACGAATGTTATGGGTGATTTAAAAGAGAATCCATATTTATTAATTAGTGGAAAAGCAATTTATAAAGAAGATCCAGAACAAATTCGCCGTAAAAAGTTGTTCGGTATTTTTTAAATGAAAAATTGGTGATGCCTCCTAACCGTTATCAACGGGGGCACTCGGTCGTGCTGTGGGTAGAAAATTTTATTTCGAACCTACCTTAGACGCTTGTCGTCGGGAGTATGACGTGAGGATGGGTTAGATGCCCATAATTTATTTATGGTAGAAACTCTACCTATGGAGTTATAACTATGACTCCATAGATAGGGTTTTTGTTATTGCTACATATAAATATTAAAATGCGGAGGGTTATAATTGAAAAAAGTAAGAAAGGCAATTATTCCAGCGGCTGGTCTTGGGACAAGATTTTTACCAGCAACGAAAGCGATGCCGAAAGAAATGTTACCTATCGTTGATAAACCGACAATTCAATACATAGTAGAAGAAGCGATAGAATCAGGAATTGAAGATATTATTATTGTTACTGGAAAAGGTAAACGTGCTATTGAAGATCATTTTGATCATTCCTTTGAATTAGAGCAAAACCTTTTAGAAAAAGGGAAGTATGAAATGCTTGAAAAAGTACAAGCATCTTCAAAAATTAATATTCATTACATAAGACAAAAAGAACCAAAGGGTCTAGGACACGCAGTGTGGTGCGCACGTAAGTTTATTGGAAATGAACCATTTGCAGTATTACTTGGTGATGATATTGTACAAGCAGAAACACCATGTTTACGTCAATTGATGGATCAATATGAGGGTACACAGTCTTCTGTTATAGGTGTACAAACAGTACCAGAAAATGAAACTCATCGTTACGGTATTATTGACCCAGTTGAACAAGATGACCGTCGTTATCAAGTGCGACAATTTGTTGAAAAGCCAGCAGAAGGTACAGCACCATCGAATTTAGCAATTATGGGTCGTTATGTGTTAACGCCAGAAATCTTTATGTTCCTTGAAAATCAGCAGACAGGTGCTGGTGGGGAAATTCAATTAACAGATGCGATTCAACGATTAAATGAAATTCAACGAGTATTTGCATATGACTTCGAAGGTACTCGTTATGATGTTGGGGAGAAATTTGGATTTATTAAGACAACTATTGAGATGGCACTTCAGCATGCAAATTTAAATAAAGAATTAATAAAGTACATGAATGAGATTATAAAAAGGGAAAAATTACACGCATAAGGGAAAGGTGATATATTTGGATAGTCGTGAAATAGTTAGTGAGCCATTGGAAGGAAGTACATTGGAGGTAAAAAAATCTAGTGGAATATATTTATGTTTAAAGAGAACTATGGATCTCATTGGGGCTATAGTGGGATTAATAATTTTTTCTCCAATATTTCTTTTAATTTCAATTTTATATATGACAGGGGATAATAAAGGGCCTATCTTTTTTAAACAGATTCGTATGGGGAAGAATGGAAAAGAATTTTATATTTATAAATTTAGATCAATGATTGTAAATGCGGAAGAAAAATTAAAGAGAAATGAAATATTATATAGAAAATACATAGATAATAATTACAAATTAGAACCAAGTGAAGATCCACGCATAACAAAAGTAGGACAGTTTTTAAGAAAGACTAGTTTAGATGAACTGCCACAGTTTTTAAATGTTTTAAAAGGTGATATGAGCCTTGTTGGCCCAAGACCAGTAGTCCAAGAAGAGTTAATAGAGTATGGTAAAAGAAAAGATGAATTTTTATCTGTAAAGCCAGGTCTTACAGGTTATTGGCAAGTAAGTGGTAGAAGTGATGTAGGATACCCAGAGAGAGTAGAATTAGAACTCCATTATATTTATAATTGCTCTATTTTGTTTGACATGAAAATAATCTTTTTAACAATGGTACATGTAATAATGAGAAAAGGAGCATATTGAATAGATGAATAAAATCTCTGTATTAATACCGACTTATAACGCGGAACAGTACATATATGATTTGTTAACTAGGTTATATAATCAAGATTTAAGAAATAATCAAGAGTTAGAAATTATCATTGTAGATTCTGCATCTAAAGACAGAACGATTTCAATTATAGAGGAAAAATTCCCTGAAACGATTGTAAAATCAATTAATAATCAAGACTTTGATCATGGGGGGACACGCAATTATTTGGCTTCACTAGCGAAAGGGAATATTTTATTGTTTATGACACAGGATGCTATACCTTGTGATAATCAATTAATATCCAAATTGGTAGATTCCTTAGGAGATGAAGAGATAGTTGTAAGTTATGCAAGGCAAATTCCAAGGGAAGATGCGAATCTTTTAGAAAAATTCGCTAGATCATTTAATTATCCAAAGGTTTCGATAGCAAAAAATAAGGACTCAATTGAAAAAATGGGAGTAAAGACTTTCTTTAATTCTAATGTATGTAGTGCATATAAAAGAGATTGGTTTTTACAGTTAGGAAAATTTCCAACGAAAGTTATCCTTAATGAGGATATGATTTTTGCAGCTAAATCAATTTTTAGTAATAAAAAAGTTTATTATTGTGCAGAAGCTAAAGTTTTTCATTCCCATAATTATGGACTTATTCAACAATTTAAAAGATATTTTGATATAGGTATGGCTTTTGAGG
>NZ_WEII01000066.1:0-25578 GCF_009183805.1 Bacillus sp. B2-WWTP-C-10-Post-4
CATATATT
Source organism: Bacillus sp. B2-WWTP-C-10-Post-4 (assembly GCF_009183805.1). Classification (NCBI taxonomy): domain Bacteria; kingdom Bacillati; phylum Bacillota; class Bacilli; order Caryophanales; family Bacillaceae; genus Bacillus; species Bacillus sp. B2-WWTP-C-10-Post-4. Next base: position 9 of record NZ_WEII01000066.1, read on the forward strand.
GAGGTGCTATTTATGAAACAAATATATATTATTAGCGGTGTTTTACTTATTTCATTACTTACAATTTATATTTTGTTCAATACTTCAATCATACAACCTCATCCACCTTCCATAGAAAATAAACGAGAGCAACAAACCAATACTATTTCTTACGGATTGAAGGATAATCAAGGCCAACACATTAACAATGGCAGTACAATTACTAGTGAGGATAATAAAATTAATGTAACATTATCATTCGTACATACTATTAATGAAAACCGAAAATATGGATTAATTGTTCTAGAAGATTACAAACAAAAACCTTTTAAAATAGAAGATACTACTAATGAAATATCACACTATTTTTTTGATATGAAACCAAACAGTTCAATTACTACGAAAATCTCTTTACACACTTCTCCTAATGCAAGTGAATTAACCTTTTTAATAATTAAAAAACCTGAATACAAATTAAAAGATAATAACTTAAATAAAGCAGCTATTTTAGAAGATATTCTAAGTATGCGATATTCAATACATCCTCTTCAGAAAGAAAACGAAAAAATAAAACTCTCCCTTATAAATCCAGATGCAATTTTAAAAGACGGTCTTTACGAACCAGTATTTGTTACGAACCGTGAAGAGAATTTACAAACTGTCTTCTTTGAAAAGGAAGGCAAGCAATTAATTCTATCAAACGGTAATGAAACAAATGATGAAATGACTTACGCAATCGTGGCTTTTAAAGATTGGAAACAAGTTGAAATATTTAACAATAGAAAAGTTGTTTATACTAAGCTTGCACCTGAAACGAGACAAATCTTTAATTTCACATTGCCTTTAGTGGATCAGGAAAGTAATTTTCAACTCGTCGCTTTTCCATTTCCTTTTAAAGTTAGCGAAGAAGATTATATCAGTCAACAAGCATTCAGTTCCTTTCGCATCGTAATTGAAAATGAAAATAAATAAGTTATACTGTGCACATTACAACAACCTAAAAAAGGCCTACTCACACGAGTAGGCTTTTGAAACTATGAAAGTTTCGTCAATAACTGATTTAAATCTTTTTTCGTTTTCGTCGTTAAAGATTTCATTTTATTAATATCGATTTTTTCTTTCTCCGCTCCTACAATTAACGGATACATACTTTGACCGATTGTTTTAGAATCCGTCGGATGTGATGCCTCTAGCTCTTTTTCAATCACATCCCACTTTTCATTAATTTGTTTGCCAAGCTTATTCACTGTTTCCAATTTCGGATTAGCAGCTAACTGCTTGTCCAAGCTATCAATTAATGCTACAACTTCTTTAACGTTCGTTTTCACAGCAACACTTTTCTTCGGATCTTTCGTTGTCTTTCCGTTATTGTTTGTGCTTGTACTTGTGCTTTGATCTGCTGTTTTCCCGCTAGTCGTTTGATCATTCGTTTTTCCTGTCGTTTCTTTTTCTTTTGTTTTTACATTTTCGTTTTGAGTTGACGTTTTGCCGTTACTTTCTGTTCCTGATGATTCTTTCGTATTTTTTGCATCCTTATCTGTTTTTTCATTTGAAGAAGTATTTGTTTCTTTTTCAGTATCTTTCGTTGTTTTTGACGCTTCATCTGCACTTGTCGTTTTTGCTTCTCCATCATTTTGCGCAGTTACTTGCTCTTTCTTTTCCGTTTCTTTATCTACTGAAGGACTACAAGCTGCCATAGTAAGCATTGTACCAATTGTAATCGATGCGATAGCGACCTTTTTCATTTTCATATAAATCCCCCTATGTTTTACATAATTTATCCTCCCCTTTACGATTCGATTCCCCCTTAAAAAATCCCTTTTCATACGAATTATCATCTTTCCGACAGTAATCTTCATAATAATACGTACAAAAACTGATAAACTCATTTTAATATTCGAGTTTCTTCTACTTCATTTTTCTGCTCGCAAGTAAAAGAAAAAGAGTATATTGTCACATTAAGAATTACTATCTTCATATGACAATATACTCTTCTATCAAATTTTTATCTTTCTTGACATTTTATTTATACAAAAAAATAAAATTTTCTTTCGTTTTTTGTTTCTCAACATTTGTTAACATAATATTTTTATGAATAACCACCATTCGAGTGAATGACTTGCCCAGTAACCCATTTCGCTTCTTCACTTACTAAAAAAGAAATTAAGCGCGCAGCATCCACCGGTTCTCCTACTTTACCTTGCGGGAATTTCCATACTAAATGATGCTTCAGCTCCTCTGTAATCCATCCTGTATTCGTCGGTCCTGGATCTACAGCATTCACTGTAATCCCCTTCTCCATTGCAACTGGTGCTACTGACTTTGTAAATGCTTCGATTGCCCCTTTCGTTGCTGCATATGCTAGTTCATCTGGCATTGGGCCTACTGACTGTCCTGAAGTAAGATTAATAATACTCCCGCCCGTTTTAAGTGAATAATGTTTTATAAACAATGAACTTAATAGCATAGTAGCCCGAACATTAACTGTATAATGTTTATCCAACTGCTCTACATCTAATTCCTCAATCCTCGTATGAGTAGAATATACTGCATTATTAACTAGAATAGATGGATCACCTAACCGTTCTGATACCATATAAAACAAACGATTTGGCGAATAAGACTGCGATAAATTGATTTCTGCCATTTCACATCGAACATCGTAACTTTCAATTTCCTTTTTCAGCAAAAAGGGTTCTTGATCACTCATTCCCCATGGCATCGCTTTATCATACTTTGGCCAGTACGTGAAAAAAATGTCTATCCCCTTTTGAGCAAGCACCTTGCATACAGCTGCACCAATTCCATTCAGACGAGTTGCCCCTGTTACAATTGCTATTTTCTTCACCTTTTTCTCCTCCATCTATACACAGATCCCCTGCATGAATACAGAGGATCTATCTTCTTATTGAATATTTGACAGTATACGTTCAGCACCTAATTTTAACATTTTAATAAAGATATAATTTACAATCGTAAACATTACAAATAAAACGATAAACATAACCCATAGTCCGACATGAAGGAAGAAGTATAATACACTTACTCCCCCCACAATAATTAAAGCTATTAAAATATTAGCCAAAAAATTCCACAAAGTGGTATATCGACTTTTAAATAATTTCTGCTCTGTATCCCAATGAATATCTGCAGTTTGTGCGTCCCAGCGTGTTCCGATTAAATTAATTAATAACAACCCGTTCGCACTTAGTAAAAACCACAGTATCATAAAGACTGGAGAAATCCCAGCTACAACTGCCATCGTAATACCGAATACTGCTAAAATGATCACATTAATTAACCAAGCAGTGATTGCTTTCGCAAAAAAGATATCCGAAGCCTTTACTGGTAAATAACGATTCACAAACCAAGAGCTTCCATCTCGCGAAAATGACGTTGTTGCAATGACGTTACTACCCATTAAAAATAACGATGCACAAAGGCCAACACCAATTGCAAATCCCGTTGTCTCTGGATTGTTAATATACTCTGTAATAAACTTTAAATTCCCATCTTGCACAAATAAAATAAAGAACAACATAATCGGCATAACGAAAGTTTGTACAATACAATTTAAGAAAAATTGTGGTGTACGGAATAACGTTTTAAATTCCTTTTTCACATACGCTTTTAAATGCGAACTTTGTACTGTTGATTTCTGTAAACCTTCCGCCGAAATAACTTGTTTCTTTGCTGTACTCGTTGAAAGTCCAATAACCCCTTTTAAATATGTACGCTCTGCTATGTAATAAAACAACACAAAGAAGACAAATGAAATAACTGCAAAGATTATTACATATAAAGGTCCCTTCCAATTTGCATTTTCTACTAATGCCACTGCTCCGAAATATGTAGTTGGAAAATAGTTTGTCATTTGTACTAAAAGAGAAGATTGGTTGTTCGCAAGGTAATCCGCAATTGCATCTTCAGAAAACGAACTTTTATTTTTCCACTGTAAAAATACATTAATTCCTACAATAAATAGTATACTTACAATTCCAATAAATATATTTCCTCGGTCTTTATTTTTTGCTATATTTGTATACCTCATAATAACTGTCATCAGTAACGAAGCTAGTACTAACGGCACAATCGGGAAGAGTAAGTAAATAAAAATCATGTATATGTAATATGTAATAAATGCGCCACTTTTTAATCCGTACGTAATAAAGATTGGTAATAAAATGAATGAACTCATTACGTATTGTGTTATTAATACTGTTAAAAATTTTGCCGAAATAATCTGGGCTGGTTTTAATGGTAATGGTAGTAACATTTCAATGTCATTACTATAGTAAAATACAGTTAAAATGTTCGTTATACTCATTAAAAATACCCATATACTCGCAATCGCAAGTCCCATTGCGATAATCATTCCTGGATCTTGCCCTAAATGTATCATTCCCTCATACATTGCGTGCGTGATAGAACCAAATAGTAAAAAGCCGACAAATAAAATGGCTGCAAATGAAAATACATACGCCCATCGCTTCTTCTTATCTGTTATAAAATCTGCATAATTTAATTTTAATAATACTTTCGTTAACGTCCAAATTTTACTCATTGCCCGTCATCTCCAAGAACATTTTTTCAAGTGATTCATTGGATTTAAAATGATCTCTCATTTCATCTAAATTCCCTTTAAACTGAAGATTCCCCTTATTAATAATTGCAACGCGGTCACATATTTTTTCTGCTACTTCTAATACGTGTGTCGAGAAAAATACAATCTTTCCTTTATCCGCATGTTCTCTCATCATTTCTTTTAAAATATATGCGGATTTCGGATCAAGCCCCGTTAACGGTTCATCTAAAATCCATATATCTGGCTCATGCACGAGCACACCAATAATAACGATTTTTTGTCTCATACCGTGCGAATAACTTTGAATTTGATCCGATAACGCATTGTAAAGATCAAATTTCTTCGCTAAAGACTCAATTCGCTCTTGTCGTACGTCTTTCGGCACTTCATACATATCTGCCATAAAGTTTAAATATTCAATTCCTTTTAATCGTAAAAACATATCTGGGCTATCTGGCACATAACCAAACGTCTTTTTCGCTTCCATCGGATTTTTCATAATATCTATACCGTTAATCGTAATTGTCCCTTTGTCCACCCCATGAATGCCAGTAATCATCTTAATTGTCGTTGATTTACCCGCACCATTCGGCCCTAAAAATCCAAAAATTTCTCCGCTAGGTACAGATAAACTTAAGTCTTTTACTGCATAGGTAGACCCATTATAACTTTTTGACACATTCGTAATTCCAATCATTCCATCCAATCCTTTCCTTAATTACCAAATAACTATATTGATATTATAGCATACTTCTATTTTAAGATTTTTACATTTTTCAGTTTATTTAACCTTTAAAATAAATACACACCCCTAATCCAACAACTAAAACGACAGCTAGTATAATATAAATCATTGTTAAGCGTTTAATATTCCCCTTTGTCGCTTTGCTATAATTTGCATCACCATTCCGTCCAATTAACACCGTCGCAATGACAGTAATTACTACAAGTAATACAACGATCATGATCCAAGTTAACATACCTTCCTCCCCCTCCTTACAACCATTTTACAATATTATCCTCTTTATTTCGCAGTATATTTCCTCTTTTTACTATTATTATGAAAAGAATTGGAAAACTATTATTACTATACATTTTTACATGTGATATATTTATAACATAACGTGAATTATTTCTAACATTGAAAGGAGAATTTATCGTGAAAACAACTTGGATAAAATATTTAGGGTTTCTCGGTTTCTTCGGTTTCCTCGGCTTTTTTTATGAAAAAGGACTGTTTACTATGTTGTGTTTCTTCTCCTTTTTCACATCGTATAGAACGGTTCAACACGATGAACTATTTGAACAAATCGTCAATAAATCGTGCCGCAATGCCTTTATCGTTACATTACTAACTACCGCTATCATTCTGTTTATTGAAATGTTATTTCCAAACCCGGTACTACAAGAGATTGATATCGCTCTTATTTTCAGCACACTCATTCTTACGTTCGGCTTCTCTATGTTCTTTTACGATAAACCTGTTGATGAAACGGAAGATGCACCATGGCGTTCGTAACGAAAATAAAAGAATACCGCGCCAAGTTGAACATGACACAAGAAGATTTAGCAAAGAGCGTTGGTGTGCAACGTGAAACAATTAGTCATCTCGAAAAAGTTAAATACAATCCTTCCTTACAACTTGCTCACGATATAGCGAAGGCACTACATAGTACGATTGATGAGATTTTTATTTTTGAGGATAAATAAAAAATACCGTCATTCTTTCCAAGAAGAATGACGGTATTTCTCATTGATTATCCATATAAAACCGCATGAAATACGCCTAATAGTAAGTATTGATCCTGCATGTAATCTTCATCATATACATTCATCTCAATGTAATACATATCTTCCTCAAGACGAATATTCCAATCTGCAATTACATAGCCCTTTCGTAATAACTTTCCCATTCCAAATGAAGTTTTATGGACAACATATTCTTCTGCCTTATATGTAAAGGTAAATAAGAAATTTGCATCCAATAACTTTCCGTCACATACAAGTATTTCATGCTCTGCATCATGATTATCTTTGTACGTTACTAAAATCCTTCTTTGGCGCTGCCTACTTACATCCTTTGCAATGACGCGAATATTGTCCTTACTATCCTTTATTTCATAAATAATATTACTACCAATTTTCGGAATAAAATCCAGCACTCTCATCAGCGTATTTTTATAATAGCCCCTTACTACACCTACTTGCTCACTTCCATTATAAACCTCTATCGGCGTCGTATCTGCTTTGCTATCACACGGTCGTTTGTAAGAGAGCTGCATCATTCGCTCTCCTCTTAAGTACTGATCAAACGTCACAGGATATTCTATCATGCGCAGTTCCTTATTTAACTCATATAAATAGCGTTGAACGCTCTCTATTAATGTTGTAGTAGCTATACGCTCTTGAAGTTCAAATTCTTGCCAGCTGGAAAAAACATTCCATTGATTATAATCCTCTTCGTAGAAGAAACCAAGAATTACCTCTTCACGGTCAGCCGTTTCATATTTCATAGGCACGTTCTGCCCATGTTGAACTTGTTCCATCCACTGACCTAAATAAATCCCCAGCTCTGCAACCTTCATACATGATTTTTGAAAAAATACACTGTCACTCGCGCAAATCGTTACATCTCCTTCGATAAAGCCCTTTGAATAAGCATCATACCGTGGCTCATCCTTCTGCGGGAGATTCTTGTCTAACTCAAATAAAAACGTTAACATCCTTTATTCACCTCTAGTTGTTACACAGCTCTTTCCTATATTGACTGTAACTGAACATATATCAATACACTTAAAATGAAGCTACTTTTTCTTTAGTCACTTCTACAATTTCTAAAATTTGTAGCAGACTCTCCACTTCATAAGTCGGCTTAACATCTGTCCTATTTTCTTTCAAACTCGGATTATACCAACACGTATCAATGCCGTAATCTTCTCCGCCTCTCATATCAGAAGAAAGCGAATCTCCAACCATTAATACACTTGATTTATCTGTAATCCCAAACTTTTCAAACGCATAATCAAAAATCTCACGTGCTGGTTTTTGATGACCAACCTCTTCTGAAATAATAATATGATCAAAGAAATTACATAAAGGCGAATTTCCAATTCTCGATTGTTGCACCTTCGTATATCCATTCGTAATAATACCTAACTTGCAATCTTGTAGATCCTCACATAATTGCACTGCACCTTCTATAAGATGTACTTCTTTCCCTAAGTTTTCAAGATATACATCGCTAAATTGCTGCGCATCTACTTTTATATTATGAAGGGCAAATAATTGTCTAAATCGATCTACCGCTAATTCACTTAGCGTAATCATTTTATTTTCTAAATCTCTCCATAATCCATTACTAATCTCTTTATAACTTGCAAGATAATCATTATACCCTGTAGGCATCCCGAACTGTACAAACGCATTATGTAATGCGTGTCTTTCCGTTTCAGGGAAATCTAATAATGTATCGTCTACGTCGAATAATATAAATTTGTATTTCATGATGTTCTCCTCAATTCCTATATTCTCATAGCTTAATTATATCAACAATAAGAAAAGGAGGCTAATTAAAACCAGCCTCCTTCTTCTTACTTATCTTCCAGCAATAACACTTTCATTTCCTCTAACGACTCTTTCGTAAAGCCGAGAGATTCTTCAGCGTATGCTTCAACTGATCCGTATTGCTTTTGAATTTCACCAATCGCAGCTTGCAAGTATTCAGCACGTGCTTCAAACATTGCACCTAATATCGCTCTGCTCTCATCGTTTTGTAATTTCGCACCTAAAAAGGCCATCATTTTTTCATTTAGCTTTTCACGGAATCCGTTACTTAGTAAGTAGTCTTCCATTACTGTTTTTTCTGGTACACCTAGTAAAAGTAGTAATAATGCTGAACCAAATCCAGTACGATCTTTTCCAGCTGTACAGTGGTTTACTAACGGTAAGTTTTCCGGGTTTTGCGCTAAGTTTAAGAAGCTCACGAATGCCTCGTTACCACTTACGAAATCTTGATTCATTTTCTCAAGATACTCACCTGGTTTTCCTAACATAGAAAGGTCACCAACTTGGAAAAACTCATTTATATTTAAGTCTTTCGCTAAGTCTTGCATAACTGGTAAGCACACTTGACGAGCACCCGTAATTTCTGGATTCGGCTTATGCTTCACTTCAAAGTCTGTACGGTAATCGCAAATTAACTTTAAACCAGACTTTTGTAAATAGGCAATATCCCATTCAGTTAGCCCTGCTAATTCTTCAGAGCGGTATAATTTGCCCCATTTTACTTTACGGCCTTCAGTCGTTTCATATCCTCCCATATCACGGAAGTTAAACGCGCCTTGTAATGGCAGTCTACGCTCAGCTACTGTTACTGCTTGTCCATTACTTCCTACTAATCTAAAATATGGACGTTCATTTTCACTCGGGTTTTCAATTGTATATGATAATTCTCCATTTACCGTTGCAAGTAATTCTCCAGTTTCTTCAATATGTTCTGGTGAAGTACTCCAATAAATACGAACTTCTTCTATATTATTTTCCCATTTTATTTGTAACGTATTATCTTCATTTCTCTCTACAGTTGCTTGTAGCCAATTTCTTTGCTGCTCCATTCTTTCACCAACGCTTTCTCTTATAATTGAATCTTACCCTATTGTATTATGGGAATATCCATTTTGTCGTTCTCATTTTTCTTTTTATCTTACAAACAGGCGAAAAGTTCTTTTACTTGTTCAAAATTTGTACATGGATTACCGCGAAATACGTATGCGATTTGTTCATTACCTAAATCTTCGTATACAACTGTTCCGCGATTAGGGTGCGGATAAAACTCTAACCCGTTTATAATTTGTTTTGGGCCATAGTTCATTGTCCATGAAGAAATAGGATAATACGCTTTGTTTTTATGTCTACAAACCCAAAGTGCATATAGTTTATTAACTTCGTCCCAGTATACATACTGCGTTTCATCATTTCCGAAACCGACCGATTCAAGTTTCCAATTTAGTTTTTCATGAATTAACAAATTTACATAGGATACGTCATCTGGAGCATTCCACTCTCTACATCTTCCTATCTCACCCATTTCACTTCTCTTCGCTTGAAAGCTTAATAAGTGAAATGATGTATGTAATATCGTTTTCCCAAGCTCCATATTTACTGGTTGTAATTCAAATAGAAATCGTTCCATTTCGTCTTGGTTTACATATCCATGATCAACAAAAATTTCAACTTGTGTTTTCCATATAGATGTAACGTAACTTTCTTTTCCTTTATAATTTATACCTTTCCAATACACAAGCCCTTTATAATGAAAACAATCTCCTTTTGCTTGAGAAATACAGCTATCCGGAAATACTGGTTCCATTATATCGAGAAAAAATTCCTTTACTCGAAACATCCCAGTTGGAGTAACAACCTGAAACCAAAAACTTCCCCACTTTTCACCTTCATAACGTTCTGAAACTTTTTCAACATTCCAGCCTTCTAACAATACATTTGGATACAATAACACGAATGAATGCATGGATTGCTTTAACATATATAGTCTCCTCCCGCTATACGAGTTCGAGAGTATACATCATTCATCCTCCTAAAACTTTCTCACATATCTCTCAGTTGAACTAAACAGCTGACATCCATTCTTTTCAAAAACATCCTTCATCCATTCATTTTGTACATTTGTCTCACCAATATAATAAGATGCACCTATTTCCTTTAAGACAAACATCGCACCTGCAAATAATGCAGCTTCATATCCCTTATTACGCATATTTGGAGTAACTGCGAAGTACATAAGTTTCCCTTCTTCTAACGTACCTCTTTCAATATGCGGAATTACAATCCCTATCGGCTCTTCACCTACACTCGCTGTTAAGCAATGTTCTTTCCACTGCTCACCAATTTCTTGTAGCATCATATGCACAAATTGATCATGAGCGACTGGTTCTCCCGTCGCTTCATTCCACAGTGAATAAAAAGCCTCTTCTCCAACTTCTTCAATAAGCTTAAAATCCATTTCACTTTCTACATCTTCTACTTCATATATATCTTTAAATACAATCATGTTTTCCGTAACATATTCAAATGAATACGTTTCAAAACATTTTTTATACACATCATAATTTGGACTTTTTGAAGAGATTTCAAAATGTAGTTTTTCTAATTCACCTTTTTTAGCTTCAGCAACGCAATATTGCATCATTTCCTCTAATTGCTCTTCTGTAAAAATCTCTGCATTATTTTCTTTTATCATAATAGAAGAAGCACTTCTTCTTATTTTAAAATGTTTTTCTAACTGTTCTATCGTCGTCATATTCTTCCCTCATCTATATCATACTCGAATTTCTAATCGTTCTCCTTGCATGAGCAGGATTGTCCTTGAATATATAGAATACTAGAAAAGATCGCATCTTTAAAGTGCGGAGGAGGTTCTCCAGTGGATATTACAGCATTGCAACAACAGTTAGAGCTTATACAACAAAATGACTATACGCAACTACAGCATATAGACGTAAATGAGTTAACTTTGAACATGCTTCAGTATATCGGAACGACTGATAGCTACGTTCGTTACCAACTTATATATAAATGTTTTGCACATTTCATTCATCATGAATTCGTTATGGACGATCAGCTGAAATTACTTCTGCAAACTTGTTTAAGTGATGAGTATTTATATTGTGACATTTACTCCCCACATACAGATGGGGTTTTCACACGTTCTTACACTGTTTCGTTAATTGCGTTAATACTCCAATTCGCTAATTCGCACTACTTTTGTACAGAGGAGGATATCGAAGAAATAAAAAATAAACTCATTACATACACAAACTTAGAAACGGATTTTCGGGGCTATATCGAAAATAAAGGATGGGCTCATTGTCTTGCTCACGTATCTGATGCCTTTACTGAAATTGTTCATAATACGTATACAACTTTTGAATGGTACGAAGAATTAATTCATTGTTTATTAAATAAAATCTTTATTCCATCTGACCTTTTTCATAATAACGAAGATGAACGCATTGTTACTCCATTACTAGCAATGCTGTATCATGATTTTCCTCAAAACGAGTTAATTTCTATTATTCATAAAAAAATAAAAAGGCTTCCTCAAATTAGAAAACGCCTTTCGCTTAATGAGTATTGTATTTTATGTGCCAACATTAAAACCTTTTTACGCACATTATTTTTCAGAACGAAAGACGACCATAACTTAGCCTTTACAGCACGTAAAACAGAAAGAATGTTAAAAGAAATTCCTAACTATTATTAAATACAAGGAGCAATGACATGGGTTATATTGAAGATATGAGAAATCTAGTAGGAAATCATCCACTTATTCTAATAGGATCACACGCCATTATATTAAATGAAAAAGATGAAGTATTGCTGCAGCTCCGTACAGATTTTAACCGCTGGAGCATTATTGGTGGTGCCCTAGAATATAACGAAACGTTAGAAGATGCTTTAAAACGAGAAGTGTTTGAAGAAACTGGACTTATTATTAAAAATCCAGAACTATTCCGTACATACTCAGGGCCAGACTTCTTTCAAATCTATCCAAACGGCGATCAAGTAAACGGTGTACTCGTTGTTTATATTTGCCGAGAATTTCATGGTGAACTTGTATGCGATCAAAGTGAATCGAAAGAATTACGCTTCTTTTCACTTAATGAATTACCTAATAATCTTCCCTCTGTTATTGAGAGGATTATTACAGATTATCAAAAAAAATAAGGGAACGCTTAACGTTCCCTCTCAAATCCAATCCGTTTTTTAATTTCCGCTAAATTTACCTTTGCAATAGCGCGTGCCTTCTCAGCACCGTTTTCCAACGCTTCATATAATAAATTCGTTTCATTCATATACATAGTGTATTTCTCACGAGGTCCAGCTAACTCTCGATCTACAACGCGAAACAACTCTTTTTTCACATCGCCCCATCCGATTCCAGTCTCATATTTTTCACGTAATGACTGTATTTCGTCTTCTGTCGCAAATTCTTTATAAATTGTAAATAAGGTTTCTAGTTCTTTCGGTTCATTTGGAAGTGAAGAATCTGTTTTGATTTTAAATATTAACTTTCGTAGTTTTTCTTGCTTTGCAAATAATGGGATCACATTTCCGTAACTTTTACTCATCTTCCTTCCGTCAAGACCAGGTAAAATAGCTCCTTCTTCTTGTATGACATACTCTGGAAGTGTAAATGTCGTGCCAAATGTATGATTAAAATACGTCGCAATATCACGCGCAATTTCAATATGCTGAATTTGGTCTTTTCCAACTGGTACATGAGTAGCTTGAAATAATAATATGTCAGCTGCCATTAAAATCGGGTACGTGTATAACCCCATATTCACTCCCGCATCGACCTCTAACCCTGCTTCTTTATTTTGCTCCACCTTCGCTTTATACGCATGAGCACGGTTCATAAGACCTTTCGGAGTTAGGCAAGCTAAAATCCAAGCTAATTCTAGAATCTCTGGCACTTCTGTTTGTCGATAAAAAATAACATCTTCTCCAAGTCCAAGTGATAACCAAGTAGCTGCTACCTCTTTCGTATAACTGCTGAACTTTTCTGAATCATGCACAGCATTTAATGCATGATAATCAGCTATAAAGTACAATGCTTTTCCTTCATTATTCTTTGACATTTGTAATGCAGGTTTAATCGCACCAATATAATTCCCTAAATGCGGATAACCTGTCGGCTTAATTCCTGTTAACATTATTTTTTCACTCACACTAACTCCTCCTTTCGCAAAATAAAAAGAGCCCCTCATCCTTAAAAAGGACGAGAGACTCCCGCGGTACCACCTTAATTAGCTATCATTAGCTCACTTCATACTTCAATAACGTGAAGTAACCGTCTTTACCTACTCATTTCAGTTAGAAGCTCCAGAGTCCATTCCATATTCATCCCTTACTGATTCTCACCACATATCAGCTCTCTGAAAAGTTTCGAATATGTACTCTTCTCTTTCATTGCTTTTCCGTTATTTTTTACAGTTTATCACATTTCACTTCCAAACAAACCCGAATTTTCTATTTTATATAGCAGGAATTTCCACTTCAATTGTCTAATATTATATAGGTTTGCAGAAATATTCGAAACAACTTTGGAGGTTTTTTCATGGTAAAATATATATCCATTTTAGGTTCCACAGGATCTATCGGCACATCTGCATTAGATGTAGTTTCAGCTCACCCTGAACATTTTAAAATCGTCGGTTTAACCGCAAATTATAATATTGATCTTCTTGAGCAACAAATCAAAACGTTTCAACCTCGTATTGTAAGCGGATCAATGGGCGCGCCAATATGCAAATGAATTGTTAATAAAAAAGCGCTAAAACAGTTCCCACTGTTTTAGCGCTTTTTTTCACGTATTCAACTTAACAAATCTATAACCGTGCGTAACTAACACTTTTAATATCGCATATCCTGGAATGGCTAAAATAATGCCCATAATCCCGAATAAGTTTCCGGCAGTTAAAATGATAAAAATGATAGTAATCGGATGAATATCTAACTTTTTACCCATAACTTGCGGAGAAATAAATTTACCTTCTGCTAATTGTACAACCATCATAACGATAATTACTTTTAACACCATTGCTGGCGAGTCGATGAATGCGATAATTAACGCTGGTGTAATCGCGATAATTGGTCCTACGTACGGAACGATATTTACAATCATCGCTAAAATCGCAAGTAATACCGCATATTTAATACCAATAATAAGATAACCAATTAATAGCATAATACCGATAAATAAGCTGACGATAATTTGACCTCTAATATACGAGCTAATCGCATAATGCATATCATCTAGTATTCTCATTGCTGCTGGTTGTCTTTGCTCTGAAATGAACTTTAAGAAGTGATTCGGCAATTGTTCGCCATCTTTTAAAAGATAGAACAATATAAATGGAACCATTACAAATGTTAAAACAACCTCTGTAATAGTACTCAAAAATCCAGTTACATTCCCAGTTACTGATGATAATGACTTTGTAAAATCAACTGTATAGTCTTTTACCATATTCGCAACATTAATATTTAAATTCTCCTGAATTTTACCGAGTAAATTACTTTCCCCGAATCTACGTGCTGCTTGTTCAATCTCATGGCCAAAATACGGTAAGTTATCAATTAATGCATCAATTTGATCTTTAATAATAGGGATAACCGTTACAACTAAAAATACAAATAATCCTAGTACGATTAAATATATAGAAGCTATCGATACGATTCTTGAAACACCTTTCTTTTCTAAAAGCGAAACGAATGGATGTAAAATATAGAATAGTACGCCTGCTAATAGTACTGGGAAGAAAATTGTTTTTAAAAATACGATAAACGGTGTAAAAACAAATGATATTTTTGTTAGCAATAAAATATTAATGAACAATAACGCAAATCCAAGTAATACCGCCAAATAATTTTGTTCTCTAAAAAACTTTCTTAACTTATCTCTTTTTCTTATATTTATTTTCTCCAATGAAACCACCTCTTCGAATGATGAAAAGCCCTTATTCAGGGCTCTTCATCATAATCTATATATCTATTTCTTTGCAGCTTTCACTACAAATGATACAATAAAAATTAACACGATTGCACCTAATAATGCTGGCACTACATGAATCCCACCAAATGATGGCCCAAAGGATCCAAATAATCTACCACCTAACGAAGCACCTAATAAACCTGCGATAATATTTCCGAACATACCACCTGGGAAATTTTTACCTGTTATAGAACTAGCAATTGCACCTATAATAGCACCAACTATTAATGTGATAATCCATCCCATTTTTAGCCCTCCATTTCTATTATAGTTTGTATGATTTAATACAAACATATGTATTTATCATTGCTAATCATATTTCACTATAGAAATATATTTACTACTATTTTACATATGGAGATACATATATTATATGCAAAAAAGAAAAATATTGTCAAACTCACCCATAAAGCAATTATATTCATATACCATATTTAAAGGAGGCTTCATTATCTATGATTCTTAAGTTAAATTCCAGTTCTTTTGAAGTAGCAACGTCCATTTTACAGGTTCAAATTCCAGCTTATAAAGTTGAAGCAGACTACTTAAATAGTACTGCCATACCTCGTTTATATGATACTGTAAACGATATTCAAAGTTGTGTTGAAACATTCTATGGATATTTTTCTGAAAATAAACTTGTCGGTTTTATTTCTTTTGTACAAGAAGAAAAACTAATCGATATCCACAGGTTAGTTGTATCGCCCGATTTTTTTCAAAAAGGAATCGCAACGAAACTCCTAATTTATATATTTAACATGTTTCCCTCTTCAATGACATACATTGTACAAACAGGTAAAGCGAATACCCCTGCTATTACTTTATATAAAAAACACGGATTCATTACAGTATCAGATACAATACTTCCTGACGGTATGATTCTTACGCAATTAAAAAAGACAGAATACACAAAATAATTTGACTTGTTCGCTCCTTTATGTTATTTTTTACTTTATAAAACCTTTTGCTGAGTCCAAATTTTGGAGCGGGGGAACCATTTTTGTAGCTATGCTACTTGGGGCGAATCTTTTTTAAGTAGGGAAACTCTCACTTCCCGAGTCCGACAGCTAACCTCGTAAGCGTAATGGGAGAGGAAGGTGCTTTTTGCCTATGTTACACATTTTGCCTCCTTAATTATAAATATGGGATCGATATCAAATAGT
Organism: Bacillus sp. B2-WWTP-C-10-Post-4; assembly: GCF_009183805.1. NCBI lineage: Bacteria > Bacillati > Bacillota > Bacilli > Caryophanales > Bacillaceae > Bacillus > Bacillus sp. B2-WWTP-C-10-Post-4. The sequence continues at coordinate 16,312 of NZ_WEII01000066.1, forward strand.
CACCTATATTTATAGAAAAGGAGAATGTATTATGTTACGTTTATCTGATCACGCAATTAAAATGATGGAGCAAAGACTTCGAATTGAAAAACAACGCACATATCAAGCAAATAAGGTTGTAGATAACTTACATCACAAATACTTCTTTCAGCATATTTTTCAACCGAAAAGATAAAGAAAATGTTTATTTAATATTAAAAAACACAAGGTGTGTCTTACAAAGACATTCCTTGTGTTTTTTATATTCTTTATAAAATTCTCACTACATTTAAACTTGCTGTAATCGCACCTGCTATAGTGGTCACATGCCCTGCACCTAATGGACCATTTTGTAACACTAATGTTGAATTTGCACTTGTTACATTGACTAGTAACGTATTGGAAATAGCAGGTTCTAACACTACAGTCGATGTCGTTACATTTAGTATAAAGCTCCCTGCTACTTGTGTTCCGTTTAATAGTAATCTTACAGACACCGTTTCATTCCCACCAGTTGCATCCGCTTGAAAATAATAACTTACTAAATATATTCCTGGCGTGGATACCGTGACAGTTGTTGCACTAGTTAACGATACACCAGTTCCATATACAGTGGATCCAGAATTAATTGGGATGGTAGCATTTGCCGCAATTGCACTTGTTGATGTAGAGAAGAAATAGCCACCACCTGTCGATATAGCAGATGATCCTGTTGCTCCTGTCAAGCCAGTTGGACCTGTTGCTCCTGTTGGGCCCGTTACCCCCGTTACCCCTGTTGCTCCAGTTATTCCTTGTATGCCTTGGATTCCGGTTGGTCCAGTTGCACCAGTCACTCCTGTCGCTCCTGTTGCGCCGGTTGCTCCCGTCACACCTTGTGGGCCTTGAATTCCTTGGATTCCTTGTGGGCCTGTTATTCCAGTCACTCCAGTTGCTCCCGTTGGACCCGTTATCCCTTGCGAACCTTGGATTCCTTGGATTCCTTGTGGACCTGTTACTCCCGTAGAGCCGGTCGCTCCTGTTGGACCTGTTACTCCTTGTGGACCTTGGATTCCTTGAGGACCTTGAGGGCCTGTTACTCCCGTCGGACCTGTTGCACCAGTTGCACCGGTTGGACCCGTCGAGCCAGTTATACCTTGTATGCCTTGAGGTCCAGTCGGGCCGGTTGGACCAATCGGACCTTGAATTCCTTGCAGACCTTGAATTCCCTGTGGACCGGTTGGACCTTGTATCCCTTGTATTCCCTGAATCCCTTGCGGGCCTGTTGCACCAGTTGGACCGGTTGGACCTTCTGGGCCTTGCACTCCTTGTATTCCAGTCGCTCCCGTTGGACCTATATCTCCTTGTGGTCCCTGAATACCTTGTATTCCTTGAGGACCAGTTGGACCTGTTATGCCACTCGGACCTTGTACGCCTTGCACTCCTTGAGGACCGGTTGGACCACTCGGACCTTGGATTCCTTGTAGCCCCTGTAAACCAGTTGGACCGGTCGCTCCCCTTACTCCTTGCTCACCTTGTATGCCTTGTATCCCTTGAGGGCCGGTTGGACCGATTGGCCCCTGTGCCCCTTGCACTCCTTGTGGACCAGTCGGACCGGTTGCTCCTACCGGTCCCTGGATTCCTTGTAGACCTTGCGGACCAGTCGGACCGGTTACTCCTTGTATCCCTTGTGGACCTTGAATGCCTTGATCACCCGTTGGACCCGTTGCCCCCATTGGTCCCTGTACTCCTTGCAAACCTGTTACACCAGTTGCTCCGGTCGGTCCCTGGATTCCTTGTACCCCTTGAATTCCAGTCGCTCCTGTTGCTCCGGTCGCTCCTGTTTCCCCTGTTGCTCCAGTCGGACCAGTTGGACCCCCTGGTGATCCTGCTGGACCGGTTGGACCAGTTGGACCTCCTGGTGGACCAGTTGGACCGGTTGCTCCAGTCGGGCCAGTTGCAGAACCTGTCGGACCAGTTATCCCAGTGGCTCCTGTTGGGCCAGTTGGACCTGGATCACCTTGTAAACCGGTTGGACCAGTCGGACCGATTACACCTTGCACTCCTTGTATTCCTTGTATTCCTGTTGGACCTACCTGCCCCATCTCTCCCTGGGGACCTTGTAAACCTTGAACACCAGTTTCCCCTTGTGGACCCATTGGTCCTTGCTCCCCTTGAATTCCTTGAGAACCAGTTGGCCCTGTTGGACCAATCGGACCCTGTATTCCTTGTATTCCGGTTACACCTTGTAAACCACTACCTCCTAAATTACCTTGCACACCTTGTATACCAGTATTTCCAGTTGGTCCAGTCGGGCCAATTTCCCCTTGCACTCCTTGTATTCCTTGTACTCCTGTTGGGCCGGTTGGACCGATTTCTCCTTGCATTCCTTGTATGCCTTGTATTCCTGTTGGACCGGTCGGACCGATTGGGCCAGGAATTCCTTGTATCCCTTGAATACCAGTTGGACCAGTCGGACCTCTTTCTCCTTGTATTCCTTGAACACCTTGTATTCCCTGTGGGCCTCGTTCTCCCATAGGTCCTTGATTACCTTGAGAACCTTGTGGTCCAGTTAAACCAGTTGGGCCGGTTGGACCATTTTCTCCTTGCACCCCTTGCACTCCTTGTATTCCTTGTGGGCCGGTTGGACCGATTGGACCTTGTACGCCTTGTATTCCTTGCGGTCCAGTTGGTCCACCTAAAGCACCAGTTGGACCGGTTGGACCAGTGGGCCCCGTAATACCTGGCGGTGGAAAAGGAATAGGTGCTTGAAACTTACTACACTTATCTTGATTCTTCACAAGCATCTCCCCCGTTATAACTAACGTATCAAACTATTTTTAATACATTTAAACTAGCTGTTATCACACCAGATAATGTCGTTACATGCCCGATAGCTAACGGACCATTTTGTAAAGACAAAGTTGCATTTGAAGAAGTAACTTCAATGACCATCGTATTCGAAACTGCTGGTTCTAATATAAAAGTACCTCCTGTAACATAAAAAATAAAACTCCCTGCGACTTGTATTCCATTTAAAGTAAGCCTCACTGAAATTGTTTCATTTCCGGCAGTTGGATCGCCTTGAAAATAATAGCTTACTAAATAAATTCCCGGCGTACTTAACGTTACAGTTGTTGCATTTGTTAAACTGACATCAGAACCAAAAACTGTAGATCCAGAATTAATTGGTATTAACGCATTCGCTGCAATTATACTCGTTGAAGTAGAAAAGAAATAACCTCCCCCGCTAGGTAAGCCAGTCGCTCCTGTCGCTCCCGCTATTCCCAAGAAACCTATTGAACCTGCACTACCAGTTGCTCCTGTCGGTCCCACCACGCCACTTGGGCCCTGACTACCTTGTGCTCCAACTGGGCCTATACTACCACTAGCACCTGTCACCCCACTTGCTCCAATTGGGCCTTGCAACCCTTGAATCCCTTGTATACCTTGTATTCCTTGCGGACCCGTTGCACCTGTATTGCCTGTCGTTCCCGTTATTCCTTGTATTCCCGTAATCCCTTGAACACCTTGCACACCTTGTAGTCCAGTTGCCCCAGTTGCTCCTGTGGCTCCAGTTTCGCCCGTTGCTCCTGTAATTCCAACATTTCCTTGTGGGCCTTGTGGGCCTTGACTACCTTGCGCTCCTTGGACTCCTTGTGAGCCTGTTATACCGACTTCCCCTGTATTTCCTTGGGGACCTCTAATTCCTTGTGCACCTGTTGGGCCGATAATTCCTTGCACTCCTTGTATTCCTTGCACTCCTTGCGCTCCTGTTGGACCCGTTATTCCTTGTAATCCTTGAGGACCTTGCAAACCAATAGCTCCAGTCGGTCCTATTATTCCTTGCACTCCTTGAGGACCTTGGGCACCTTGTGTACCTGTCAATCCGGTAGTCCCTTGTATCCCTTGAACACCTTGAGGACCTTGTGTTCCAGCTGCTCCTGTTTCCCCTTGAATTCCTTGAACTCCTTGTATACCTTGTGCTCCAGCAGGACCAGTTGCTCCTCGGATTCCTTGTGTTCCTTGAGCTCCTTCCGCTCCTGTAACACCAACTGGACCAGCTATCCCTTGTATTCCCACCATTCCTTGTGCACCTGTTGGACCTATCACACCTTGTATACCTTGAATACCTTTAGGACCTTCTGCACCTGTTGGACCAGTTACTCCCAGCGGACCTTGTATTCCTTGAGAACCTTCTGCACCAGTTGGACCTGTTATACCTTGGTTACCTTGAGGACCTTGTGCTCCTTGTACTCCAACTGCTCCAACTACACCTTGGGAACCTTGCGCTCCCCTTACACCTTGAGAACCTGTTGGACCTGTTATACCTTGCACTCCTTGCGCTCCAATTGGTCCTATCCCTCCGCTTACACCTGTTGAACCGGTCGCACCCGTTGGACCTGTTGGACCTCCTGGTGGACCGGGTGGGCCAGCTGGTCCAGTCACCCCACTAGAAGGGCCAATTGGACCGGTCACTCCCGTCGGACCGCCCGGTGGTCCTTCTGAGCCTTGAGTGCCAATACTACCCGTCGCTCCTGTTATACCTCTTATTCCCTTTATCCCTTGAAAACCTGTTGCTCCCGTTATACCTTGTATTCCTTGCACACCTTGTGGTCCTTGTAAACCTATTACACCTGTTATCCCCTTTATTCCACTTATACCTTGGGCACCTTGCATTCCAGTAGAACCAGTTGGACCCACTTCACCTTGTATTCCTTGAGCTCCTTGTGGGCCTTCTTCTCCAGTAATTCCTTGTATACCTTGGAAGCCGTCTTCCCCTTGTATACCAATAGCCCCTTGCTCTCCTTGTATTCCTTGAACACCTTGAGGGCCTTGTGGACCAGTTATACCCGAGACTCCAGTTATGCCTCTCTCTCCCTGCATTCCTTGTGCCCCTGTTTGTCCTCGCTCACCTATTTCCCCTTGTATTCCTTGTATGCCTTGTATACCTTGACTACCAGCAGGACCCGTAGCTCCTCGTATTCCTTCTAATCCTTGTACTCCAATATCACCAATTAGACCTTGGTTACCAATTAATCCTTGAGCACCTTGGAGACCAGTTGGGCCAGTTATACCTTGCTCTCCTGTATCACCAATAACCCCTTGTATTCCTTGTGCTCCTGTTGTCCCTCGGGGACCTTGTATCCCCCTGATACCTTGAGGACCTTGGGGCCCAGTTGCTCCCGTCGGTCCAGTCACCCCTGTAGGACCAACAGGACCTTCATGCCCTCCAGTTGGACCGATTGGACCACTATTACCTGTCGGACCCGTTGCTCCTATAAGCGGAAGAGGCAGTGCCACTCCAAATTTTTTGCACTTTCTATGATGACGCACAACAATCCCCCTTCCCCAAAATAATTACACCTTTTATATGAAATGCATTTTTATAAGAAAAGTACACCTTTGACCTCATTTTTTTAAAATAAAGAAGCCTATCATTTCATCTATTTGAAATCATAGGCTTCTTTTATAAAAACACTTTACTTTCTAGCTTTAATAATAAAAGTAGTCGGCACCATTCTAGCTTTATATAAAGAATAATACTTCGTAGACGGCTCAGCTAGTTCTCCATCAAACGAGCTTGATGGTTCAGGCTCTTCTATTCTCTCAATTTTAAATCCCGCTCTATTTAACTCATTTATGTATGTACTTATTTTTCTCTTATATAATGTCGCTTGTATATTTTCTCCTTTAAATGTTTCAAACGTAATGGGCGTTTCCTCATGATAAGAAGACTTTATAGCAACTTCTTCTGTACCATACTGTAAGTTTGAATATATGGGATGCTCCCAGCTAAAAATAAAACTTCCTCCTGGCTTTACATACGAATAAATCAATTCCAACGTTTTTCTTAAATCCGAAGTCCAGCCTAATGCATAAATGGAGTATACAATATCAAAATAATCTTTTGGTATATCCCCTTCTTCTTCCATTGCTCCACATATTAACTTTGGATTCCAACTCTTTAACGTTTCATTCGCTATTTTAATTTGTTCACTTGAAAGATCCAGGCCCCATACTTCCTCTGCTCCATGTTCCCCCATATATTTCAGCGAATGCCCACTTCCACATCCAATATCAAGTACCTTTTTATCTTTAATTGAATCGAACAAATGAATCTCATCTTCAGACGCCGTATAAGGACCATATTTCGGTAAACAATCCACTTGAAAGAAATAAGGTGCAACTGTATCCCAACACTTTTTATTTAAAGCTAACATTTGTGTACCTTTCATATGCTACATTCCCCCATCCATTTTCTTCCCCACTATTAATTACACATCATAACCCGTTCTTCCTTTTCTCTTCGCTCGGTAATTTTTCACTTTTGCAATTGTACCGCACGCTCTTCCTCCTTCTTCTCCAGCATACATACCGCACCATCTTTTACTTCCATTACGCGAATGATCATAAAATACCCAGCGGCAATCTGGACATGCTTTTAACCTTCCCCACACATTTTCTTGAATTGACATTAATACAATGCTTAACACTTTTGTATACACATTCTTTTCATATACTGGTTCATATGTAATACCTTTCATATCATCCTTTATATGTACATGAAATGGGTATTTCTCTAACCATTTTTGCAATGATCCTTTGCCTTCAATTGTCATCCGAATATCTTCTCGAAAACCTCTTAATTCCTCTATCCTATGAAATGGAAACTCTTCATCAAAATATTCTTTCATAAAGAGCTTTATATCTTCTTTTGTTTGCAGCAAATCAATTGGCTCTCTCGTATCGTTTGGTATTCTCCATGTATTTAAAAATTCCCGAATATATTCTATTTCATTTGGAGCGTTTTGATTCAATTCGATCCACCTTCTTCTTAAAATTTACTTTTTTCTGACTTTATGTATAATTATAGTATAAAATAGTTAACCATCAAATAATTTTACTGGTTACATAATTAGGAGGATTTCTATGAAAGGTTTCTCAACACCGATACGTTTCATGCTTATTTCTTCATTTTTTATGTCTTTTGGGTATTTTGCAGTATACGCATTTTTAGCTATTTATCTATTAACCTTTCTTCATTTTTCTGCTGTCCAAGTAGGAACAGTGTTGACGATTATGACAATTACATCACGAGTTATCCCATTATTCTCAGGGTTAATTGCTGACAAAATAGGCTATATCATTATGATGATAGCCGGATTATTTTTAAGAGGAGTCGGATTTATCGCTTTAGGAATATGCTCTGATTTCTATACAATTTCTATTTCTTCTGCACTTATTGGCTTCGGAACTGCATTTTACGAACCTGCCGCTCGCGCTATATTTGGCTCACAGCCAGCTCATTTGAGAAAAAATTTATTTACATATTTAAACCTTAGCTTTAATTGCGGTGCAATAATCGGACCAATTGCAGGAGGATTCTTACTCTTACTCGATCCACTCTACGCTTTCTCTCTAACAGGATCTCTTATGCTGTTATTTGCTTTTATTTTTTACTTACTTAAAAATCACTTCCAAGTCACTACTGAAAACACGTCTATTACATTAGGAATACAGATCATCTTACAAAACAAATCTTTCCTTCTGTTTTCCTTTATCATGATTTTCTTCTATATTATGTTTACTCAGCTTACTGTCGCACTTCCACTTCATATGAAAAACATTAGTAATAGCAATCAACTTGCTACACTCGTTATTACGATAAATGCGATAACAGGCGTCATATTTATGGTATTATTCCGAAAATTATTCCACAAATACAACACACTTTCGATTATTAAATACGGTGTTTTATTAATGAGTATTTCCTTTTTACTCATTCCTTTATTTCAACACCCATATTGGCTCTTTATTTGTGTAATTTTATTTACAATCGGTGAAACACTCGTATTACCTAACGCTGATATCGCTATTGCAAATTACAGTAATGAATCATATACAGCCACTTTCTTCGGATTTTATCAACTATCACTCGCATTTGGTTTTATCATTGGTAATTATACCGGTACATCTTTTACATCCAACTTAAGCGGAATGTATACACCATGGCTTATTTTTGGCGGAATAGGACTTATTGGTTTTATTTCACTACATATTTTGAATATAAAAAAAGTGGCCTCTAAAGAGGATATACACCTATGTAATACAAGCGACCTATAACGAAAAAGATTCGACCATCATATGTGACAGTCGAATCTTTTTATTGTTCATATTCAAGATGATTATGCCTTTTACAACCAAACAAATAGCACCCACCTATAAAATCCGTTTCAAATTCTAACCCTGGAACATATCCAGATTTGATACGTTCTACCATTGTTTTATAACAATTATTCTCTTCTGTATATTCCTCAATTAACTCTTTCTTATCATTTTCTGTCCAGTTTTCTTCTACTTCTTCATTCTGAACATCTTCTATATCTGCTGTTTTCGCTTCGATAGATTCCCGTATAACTTCATTTATACGGGAGAAATTATTCGTTTTATATAGAGCATACACAAATCTACCAATCCAATTAGGACTTTTCCAGCATTCTTTATATCCCTTTTCGAACCATTCAATTGCTTCTTTATAGCAATTCAATTCAACATATAAATCTGCTACATTAATTTCCCCTAAAAAATTATCAGATTCCCTGTTAAAAGTATCTAACTTCTCTTTTGCTTCTGTCGTTCGTTCTAAATCAATTAAACATTTTACATAGCTATACATGATATAGTCCGAATCCCCTGCAACTCGCAAGAAAAATTCTGAAGCTTTTTCCAGCTCTCCAAGGTTATAATGCGCTACAGCTACATTATGATATGCTTCATCTGATGGTTGAATCGAAATAGACTTTTGTAATGCTTCTTTCGCTTCTGTCCATTTTTCTTGTTTCATGTAAATGTCCCCTAAGATGTTATAAGGAAAGTATGAAGAAGGATTCAACTTAACAATTTCTCTTATTAATTCAAGAGCTTTATCATCATTCTCTTCCTCATAGAAGTACATCCAAGCAAGATTATTGAGAGATTGTACACCTCTAGATTTATGTACTGCTTGTTGAAACAGTTCCATTGCTTCCTCATATTTATTTTGTTCAAACATTTCAATTGCCTTCTCGTTAATGTTCAAATAACTACCTCCGAAGTGAATAAATTCATCTACGCTTTATCATTATTTTAAGATGTAAAAATTGAAATTTCTATAAAAAATTTCTTTATCCTGTCTACATTTCGATTGAACTAGAAGCTAAAACACACGAATTTACAACAATAAGTAAATTTTTCAGTCTCTCTTACATTGGATATACAGCCTTTTTTAATTTACATATTATGGTACAATAAAAAGAGTACTAACTAAAC
>NZ_WEII01000067.1:0-24412 GCF_009183805.1 Bacillus sp. B2-WWTP-C-10-Post-4
TTTCCCTTCTTCAACTAACTCTTTAAATCTTAAAGTCATTACATCCCTTCCATACATGAAAGAATTCTCCTGTTCATTAATATTATATTTGAATAATTATTCATTTGACCGACCAGCGATGTTACGTTTTCTCGACAAAAAAACTCGCTCTAAAAAGAACGAGTTTTTTCATTATATATTATTGACCTTTGTACATTGCATCTACTTGTTTTTGAAGTTCCTCATTTTCTAAGAACTCATCATAAGTAGCCTCTTTATCGATTACACCGTTTGGTGTTACTTCGATAATGCGGTTTGCAATTGTTTGCACGAACTGATGGTCATGAGATGTGAATAAGATTGTACCTTTGAATGCAATTAAACCGTTGTTTAATGCTGTGATTGACTCAAGGTCTAAGTGGTTCGTTGGATCGTCAAGTGTGATTACGTTCGCACCACTTAACATCATTTTAGATAACATACAACGAACTTTTTCACCTCCAGATAATACAGAAACGTTCTTCTTAACTTCTTCACCTGAGAATAACATACGGCCTAAGAAACCACGTAAGAAGCTTTCAGACTCATCTTGTGGAGAGAATTGACGTAACCATTCAACTAAGTTGTAATCACTGTTCTCAAAGTACTTAGAGTTATCTCTTGGGAAGTAAGATTGAGAGGTTGTAACACCCCATTTGAATGAACCGCTATCCGGCTCCATTTCACCCATAAGAATTTTAAATAATGTTGTCATCGCAATATCGTTACGGCCGATAAATGCAACTTTATCACCTTTATTTAAAGTGAAGTACACATTATCTAACACTTTTTCACCATCAATTGTTTTAGAAAGACCTTCAACAGTTAATAAGTCATTTCCTACTTCACGCTCAGGTGTGAAGCCAACGAATGGGTAACGACGTGATGACGGTCTAATATCATCTAATGTAATTTTGTCTAATAATTTTTTACGAGAAGTTGCTTGTTTCGCTTTAGAAGCGTTTGAACTAAAGCGTGCAATGAAGTTTTGTAACTCTTTTACTTTCTCTTCTTTTTTCTTATTAGCATCTTGTGTTAATTTTAAAGCTAATTGGCTTGACTCATACCAGAAGTCATAGTTACCAACATAAAGTTGAATTTTACCGAAATCAAGGTCAGCCATGTGCGTACATACTTTATTTAAGAAGTGACGGTCATGGGATACTACGATAACTGTGTTTTCAAAGTTCATTAAGAAATTTTCTAACCATTGAATCGCTTTTAAGTCCAAGTGGTTGGTAGGCTCATCTAATAATAGAATATCAGGTTGACCGAATAAAGCTTGAGCAAGTAATACTTTTACTTTCTCTGCCCCAGTTAATTCTGACAATTTCTTATCATGAAGGTCTTCACCAATACCTAAACCTTTAAGAAGAATTGCAGCTTCTGACTCAGCTTCCCAACCGTTAAGCTCAGCGAACTCACCTTCAAGTTCAGCAGCGCGCATTCCATCTTCATCACTAAAGTCTTCTTTCATGTAAATAGCATTTTTCTCTTGCATTACTTTGTAAAGTTGCGTGTGACCCATAATTACTGTTTCTAATACTGGGAACTCTTCATATTCGAAGTGGTTCTGTTTTAATACTGCTAGACGCTCACCTGGCGTAATATGTATGTCACCTGTTGATGGTTCAATTTCTCCAGATAAAATCTTTAGGAATGTAGATTTACCAGCACCGTTTGCTCCGATTAAACCGTAGCAGTTACCTGGCGTGAATTTTATGTTAACATCTTCAAATAATTTGCGATCCGCGAAACGCAAACTAACGTTACTTACTGTAATCATTTGTGTCCTCCTACTAATACCGCTTATTTCAGCGTTTTCTCACCGATTGTCTTAAAAAATCGCATATTACGACTCAATTATTGTAGACTATAGCTATTATATAGTAGAAGCTGGATGAATAGCAACGGTTGATTACCTTTCTACAATGAAATCGGATAGTTTTTGTCCATTCCCCTAGCTATTGTATGTATATCATCGACCTCTTTCTCATATAACCTTTCACTGCTCATTCTGTAATATATCGGATTCATTTTCATCTGAAATATTATATACCGAAAAAACTGTAGAGAAATCATTCCCTACAGTCTCTTCTTATTTCGTATTTATTATTTTCTCTTTGTAACTCTTCATTTTACTCGTTAACCCTATTAACGCCGGTAATAATATCGGCATCACAATTAAAGCTAATAGAAGAAGTGCAACGCCAACTACTGATGCAACTTGTATAAGTGTTAATACACCTGATGGAATTAATGCTGCAAATGTCCCGCCTAAAATTAGCGCAGCTGATAATACAACTCCTCCTATATGACGAGATGCAGTTACAATTTTCGTTACCGAATCCCCTTCTATCTCGTTATAGCGCATCATTACGAAAATACTATAATCCACTCCTAAAGCGACAATCATAATGAAGCTAAAGAATGGAACATTCCAGCTTAATGAATCTACATGTAATACATGTACACTAATTTGTTCGCTTATACCGAGTGATGCGAAGTACGCTAATAGTAATGAGCCAATAATAAATATTGTGTTTAGTAATGAGCGTGTAATTACGATTAATACAATCGCAATTCCAATTAACATAATTGTAGCTGTACGTAAGAAATCTTGCCCTGTTACTTCTTTTAAATCAACGTTTCTAGCTGTTGTTCCGCCAATTGCTGTTTTCGCATCATGTAATTCCGTTCCCTTTACAGTGCCATCGATTGTTTTATTGATTTCTTGAATAATTGGCATCGCTTCTTTTGAATACGGATTTACATCTAAAATGATAGTCATTTTAGCAATTTTTCTATCCTGCGACATGTACGTGTTCAATGCTTTTTGGAAATCTTCTCCCTCTAGCACTTCTTTTGGAATATAAAACTTCTCAGAGCTCTTCGATTCATTGAGCTCCCCTAAATATTTTTGTGCGTCATGCAGGCCATTACTTACTTTTCCAAGCCCTTCTGTACTTTTAGATAAACCGGATTGTAATTGCCCCATCTTTTCTTGCAGGTCTTTAAGGCCCGTTAAAATTTGTCCTTGCCCATCGTTTATTTTCGTTAATCCAGATTGTAACTCAACTGATTTATTTGCAATTTGTTTTGAACCTGAAGAACCTTCATTTAATCCATTTTTAAGATCGGCTGCTCCCTTTTGTAACTTATTAACTCCATTGCTCATTTCTTTTAAGCTGTTATCCACTTTCAGTAACGATTGATTCGCTTCTTTAAATGAACTCATCGCCGTTTTGTGCTGTGTTGCTAATTGATTTAATTCATTTGAAAGTACGCTTAATTTCTTTTGAGCCTCTTTAGCAATTCCTATCGTTTGTTGTATGTTTGGATCATTCGCTAATTCTGGTTTCGTTTGAACGAAATTGGTCATTAACATTTCAATTTGTTCATATCCCTTTTTCGCACCATCAATCGCTTGAGAAATACTTCCGAAGTATTGATCGTAAGAGTTTAAACCTTTTTCTAACTGTGCATAACCAGCATGCAGCTGCGACGTTGCATTAGATAGAACATTTATATTTTCGTTTACTGAAGCTAAACCACTCTCAATTTGCTGTGCTCCTTGTGCACCGTCGTTTATGCCATTTGATAATTGATGTAAAGCTGTTCCTAATGCTGATACCCCGTTTTTCGCCTCGTTCGTTCCATCAATTAATTTTTGAACATTCGCAAGACTATTTGAATCATTACTTCCCATTTTATTTTTCGCATCTGTTAATCCATCATTAATTTCCTTTATGCCACCATCGGCATCTCCTAATCCTGTATTCAATTCTCCCGCTTGCTTATTTAAATATAATTCTTTTATCTTCTCACCAGTTGGACGTGTTGGTGCATATACTTCTGACACACCTTTAACTTTCGAAATTTTATCAGTTAATTCGTCTAAAATTTGTAGAGAAGTTCCTTCATCCAGCTTTTTATCAGATTGAATGACTAATGTACTCGGTGAAGAGAAACCAGGCGGAAAATGATCCTCTATTACGTTAATACCCATCTTGGATTCATACTTATTATCCACTTCAAATAAATCATTGTAATTAAGTGTATTAGAGTATTTTAATACGAAAGGAATCGATATTACGAATACGATGATTAAAGCGACAAATGGCCTTGCTACTGAGTTTTTCGCAAAGAATCCCCATAAGCGACTATCCTCATGACCTTTAAATGTTTTAACTGGATAAAACATTCCTTTTCCTAAAAGCACCATGAAAAATGGATTTAAAGTCGTTAATACGAGTAATAATACTAAAACACCAATTGCTACCGCTGAAGTAGATTGATATAATTTAAAACTTGCTAAAGCAAGTGATGCAAAACCAATTAGCACCGCTATTCCGCTATATAATACAGTTTTACCTGCTGATTTGAATGTTTCTTTCGTAGCTAAAAATGCATTTTCTTGTTTACTTAATTCTTCTTTAAACCTCGTATATAATAAAATGTTATAATCTGTTCCTACCCCAAACAGGACGACGACTACGAACACTTGTGTAAAGTTTGAGAATGGAAAATTAAATTGATCTACAAGCTGGGCAATAATCCCCATTGAAACTAAATACGATATACCAACTGTAAGAAGAGAAACAATTGGAACAACTGGTGAACGGAATACGAGGATTAATACTACAAGAATGAAAATAATTGAAATAACTTCTGTCTTTTTCACTCCCTCTTGAGAGGATTTAAGAAAATCACCCGCTATTAAGTCACTTCCTGTTAAATACGTTTTTACCCCTTTCGTTTGCACTTTTTCATGAAGATTATTTGAAACTTTTGATATTTCACCATGTTTTTTATCTATCGATATTTGCGTTAAAATAGTCGTATTATCTTTAGAAACTAATTGTTTCTCCAAGTCTTTATTGTCTAAATGTGAAACAACTTCCTTAATTCCTAATTGCTCTTTTTCAGTTTGCAGGGCGTTGATTGTTTTTGTTATTTCCTTTTTTTGTTCATCTGTTAAAGCTGCCTTATTGCCACTATTAAAAACGGCTATAATTTCATACTTTTCAACCCCTTCTTTATCCATCTCTTTCATCATCTTGTCAGCAATACTGCTTTGCTTTGTATTAGGGATTGTAATTTTCCCTTTTTCTTTCACTAATTGATCCATATTAGGCATCGTTACGACCATTGTAATAGTAATAACTATCCATAATAGAAAAGATAAACTTCTCCAACTTTTTAACTTGCTCATTTGAATCATCTCCCGTTTTGAAAGTTTCACGTTAGTAACGGAATGAACGTTCATTCCTATTATTCTATTACGTTATTTTGTAAATTCTATTAAACTAGTCTTTCCGGAATGAATGTTCATTCCCTTAGTTACGCAAATCCCCTCTCCTACTCTCATTTTTTAAATCTATTTCGGAATGAATATTCATTCCTGTCCTTATAAAGCTATAGAATCAAATGATTCTAATAGCATTCCAAGAGCTTTCTTCTAATTCTTTTACTAACTCTTTCGAGTATTCTAATTGCCCTGTTGCAATTACTTTCGTTAATGTTTCTAACGGTTGATATACAATAATAATTAAAGCAATGGGAGGCAATGGACGAAGAAAACCTTTTGCGATTCCATCTTCAATAATATTCATAAAGAAGCCCATAAAATCGTCAAATATTTTCTTACTCTGTTCGTCAAGAAAATAACTATCGCAGTGAGAATTTGTAAATAAAAAAGCATCCACATTGTTTCTCGCAAATTCAAATAAACGGTTATACGTATGACTAAACTGTTCACGAATATTTGCTTCAACAGGAAAATCCGTTTTTATCATTTCAGAAAGCTGTAACATGCTTTTTGAAAATAATGAGTTAACAAGTGCCTCTTTATTGGCAAAATAGCGATAAATAGTACCCGCACCGACATTTGCTTTTTCAGCGATCATTGGAATTGTCGTACCATCGTAACCACGCTCTGCAAAAAGTTGCATCGCAGCATCAAAAATATCCTCTTGTTTGTTTTTAGCCATTTTTTCCACCTCTATTTCCAGGAATGAAAATTCATTCCGTTTTTAATTATAAATTACATGGATTAAAAGTCAAGTGCGTGACAAAGTATAGTTACGTTTTAGTGAAAAAATTATATCAACGATTATTAGAATATATCAGCGCAAGTCTAATTATATCAGCGATTTTCATAATATATCGGCGCATCTCCAATTATATCAGCGATTTTCAGGATATATCGACTTACCGACAACCAAAGAGAAAGCTGTCCCAAAAATTGTTTTTGGGCAGCCCGATTTTCTATTGAAAACTTAAAAGAAATCATAAATAAATGCTTCTCGTACCGGAACTATTTTCTCAAAAGCTTGTATTTCCTCTTCACTTCCGCTAATTAATTCTAATTCATTCAGTTGTAACGGACGTTTATAGCCGAACATTATTGTAGATAACTCGTTTATATCCAGTTTGATGCCTTTATCTATTGTTTTCTCTTTTATTATTGTTATTTCATGATTTGCAAACCTCACTGATACGTTATTCCACGGTGCAAATGAATCTGTAATATGTAAAATTAGTTCTTGTTGTACATTGTTCCAGTTTAATTCATATTGTTTAAAGAACTGCTCTACATCTACAATTCTTCCCATAAAATATGGTTTTATTTCTGTCTTCACGCGTGGCTCTTGCAATGAATATAATAACGGTTCGCTTTCACTTACTGTCATTTCAATTTCTTTAATCATAGAATCATGCTGACAAATAAAGTTCCACAGACCATTTCGTGCTTCATTATGCAGTGGTACAAATTCTTCTACTGTCATTTTATAGTTTTCTATTTTGTATAACATGTAACCTGCTGCTTTTTTATTTTCATCATAGTAAATCGCTAATGTTAAATCATCATAAACCGCTTGTAACCACCAGTTCTTCTCTCGAACTAACATACATGAAAAACGTTCTGCAAATGCTTCATAGAGCTTCTCGACTTCTTCTGGATGATTTTCTTTATTAAAACGTTTCACAGTACCATTTACTTGTTTTTTCATCACTAAATCGCTCTTACTTATATGACATTTGAGTAGATTCGCACAAAGTTCCCAGCCGTATTTACGATAAAATGAAACAGCAAATGGATGTAACATAGAGACTGTAAAGCCATCTTTTTTCATTGTTTGAAGTGAATGTTGAAGTAGCTCTTTTACATACCCACTTCTTCTGTACTCTGGATACGTCGCTACTCCTGCAACGCCACCCATTTTAAATTTTTCTTTACCTATGTAAATATGAAACGGGATGAGGTGTAGTTTTGCAGCTAAGTCTTCCCCTTCCATAATGCCGTATATTTCATGACTTTCCTTCATTTTTGTAAGTTGCTGCTGTAATCGTTCCTCATCTACTTTATATTGAAAAGCGTATTCTGATAAACGTAATGCTTCTCTAAACTTATCTTCTTTTAATTGTATGACATTCATATAATTCTCCTCCATTCTCTGTTTGAATTGTATCATAATTCTTACTATTATAGTTCGATAAGTGAAATTACAAGGACGTTTTAACAAAAAAAGCAGATACATCACGTATCTGCTTTCCACCCTTTTTATTTAGCTAACTTTTGAAGTTCGTCAAAGAATGTAGGATATGATACACCTACTGCTTCTGCATCTTCAATAATTGTTTTTCCTTCTGCCAAACAGCCAGCAATTGCAAGCATCATTCCGATACGGTGATCACCATAACTATTTACTGTATTGCCTTTTAGAGCTGATTTTCCGTAAATGATCATACCGTCATCAGTTGCTTCTATGCGAGCTCCTAGTTTCGTTAACTCAGCAACGACTGTATCAATACGGTTTGTTTCTTTTACTTTTAATTCGTGTGCATCTTTAATTACTGTAATTCCTTCTGCTTGCGTTGCCGCTAATGCGATTACAGGAATCTCATCGATTAATCTAGGGATAATATCTCCGCCAATTTCAATTCCTTTTAATGAAGATGTTTCGATTGTAATATTTGCAGCTGGTTCTGATGCCTCTTCGTTAATTAGATCTACAGTGAACGTAGCACCCATTTTTTCTAAAACATCAATAATACCTGTACGGGTTGGATTCATTCCTACATTTTGTAATACTAGTTTACTATTTGGGATGATTGCACCTGCTACTAAGAAAAACGCTGCTGATGATACGTCACCTGGCACTTGAATGTCTGTTGCTGTTAATTTTTGTCCACCTGACAGCTTCACTGTTTTCCCTTCGCGAGTTACTTTAACACCAAATGCTTCGAGCATTCTTTCCGTATGGTCGCGTGAAATATGTGGTTCTGTAACAGCTGTTACACCTTCTGCACGAAGACCTGCAAGTAAAATAGCCGACTTTACTTGTGCACTTGCAACAGGAGAAATATATTCAATTGCTTTTAAATCGCCGCCACGTATTGTTAACGGTGTAAATGTTCCTTCTTCTCGGCCGTCTATGTTTGCGCCCATTTGTTTTAATGGGTTTGTTACACGCTTCATCGGTCTTTTTGCGATAGATTCATCACCTTGTACGCAAGAGAAAAATGGTGTGTTAGCTAATATACCTGACATTAATCGGATTGTTGTACCAGAATTACCAACATCTAATACAGCTTTCGGTTCTTGTAAACCTTCTAATCCTTTACCAACTACAGTAACCTCATCACCGTTTTGCGTAATTTCTACTCCCATTTCTTTAAAACATGAAATCGTACTTAAACAGTCTGCACCGGGCAAGAAACCTTTAATTATTGTTTTCCCTTCTGCAATAGAACCGAACATAACAGCACGGTGTGAAATGGATTTATCACCTGGGATTGTAATATTGCCATTCAATCCGTTATTAACAGGTTGTATTGTTCTTTCTTTCACGTTTTTCACCTTCTCATTTAAATTGTTTCATAAGTTTGGTATTCTTCTTCTCCAAGCGCTAGCTTTGCTTTCATACGATCTTCTTCCCTTTGGAAGCTAATACGTAATACCCCAAGCAGTCCTTCACGCGCTTCTAATATTTGCAAGTTCGTAATACTAATTTCCTCGCGCGCTAAAATACTCGTAATATGAGCCAATGCCCCCACCTTATCTAATACATCGACGTATAAGTCGTGATAGGCAGGAATTGCCCCTCTCTTTCTTACTGGTAAAGAATCACGGTATTCTTTCGCATCTGCAAAATAGTTTTGAATCTCGCCTGCATCTCCGGTAGAAACTGTTTTATATAAATCTTCCATTTCAGAGATCCACTCTTTTAATAATACCATTAAATGCTCTCGATTTTGCTTTACAATATCACTCCACATTTTTGGACTACTAGATGCGATACGTGTAATGTCTTTGAAACCTCCAGCAGCTAGTTGATGAATGAGCGGATTATCTCCTGCATGTTTCTCAACTTGCTTTACTAAACCTGCTGCGATAAGGTGCGGAAAATGACTAACGATCCCTGTTACATAATCATGTTCTTCCGTATTTAAAACAAGAAAATGTGACCCTGTTCCTTTTAACCATACTTTAAGGTCTTCCACTTGTTTATTTGGCACGTGATTCATCGGTGTTAAAATGTAAAATGCATTTTCAAATAAATGTGCCTTTGCACTTTCAACTCCCGTTTTATGAGAACCCGCCATCGGATGTCCACCAATGAAAGAAACATCCTTTGAAAATAAAGCTTCCGCTTCGTTCATAATAGACCCTTTTGTACTACCAACATCAGTCACTATAACATCTTCTCGTAAACGGAATGACGCAAGTTTGTGTAATAGCTTCTTCGTTTCTTCAACTGGAGAAGCAAAAACAATTAAATGTGCCTCTTCACATGCACGCTGTAAATCAACTCCTATTTCATCTACTACGTGTAATTCTTTTGCACGCTCTACTTGCTCTTTAAATATATCGTACCCTGTTATCGTTACATCGTGCTCTTTCTTAATTGCTAAAGCGAGAGAGCCTCCTATTAAACCTGTTCCAATTAATACTACCTTTTTACGCATTTGCCTCATCTCGAGACTTATTTTTTTTATTTTCAAAGTGTTGTTTTAACACTGAAATCACCCCTTCATTTTGCTCCCTTGTTCCAACTGTAATACGGACACCATTCGGGAACGGACGAATAATAAATCCTGCATGTGCACAAGCTTCATAAATCTCTCCAGCATTATCTACCGGTAAGAAGATGAAATTAGTTTGTGACGAATAAAATGGTATACCGTTTTCCTTACAGAAACTCTCGTATTGCTGTAATCCTTCTGTATTCATGTGAACTATTTCTTTAATAAACTCGTCATCACCAAAAGCAATCGTCGCTGCTTTTTGCGCTAATGAAGATACGTTAAATGGTAAACGTACGACATTTAATTTCTCAATTAGCTCTTCCTGTCCGATCGCATATCCAACGCGGAAAGAAGCTAATCCGTATGCTTTAGAAAACGTTCTAAGTACAAGAATGTTTTTATGTTTTTCTAAAAGCGGTAATGTCTTAGGGAAATCTTTTGCTGTTACGTATTCATAGTACGCTTCATCAATGACAATTAACGTATTTTCACTAATGCCTTCAATAAATTGAGTTAATTTTTGCTCATTCACATATGTGCTCGTCGGGTTGTTTGGATTACAAATCCATACGATTTTCGTATTATTATTTACCGCTGACGAAATTTCGTCTAAATCGTATACACCTTTATTTAAAGGAATTTCTTTCACTTCACACCCTTCAATAATCGCATGATGGCGGTACTGCGGGAATGTTGCACCTGCTGTTACAATGTTATCTCCCGCTCGTAATACGGCGCGGCTTATCATTTGAATGATTTCATCTAAACCACTACCACAAAGTACTTGTTCCATTTGCACATGCAACTTATCTGCGATTGTTTGACGGAGCGTTGTAGCACCTCCGTCAGGATATAAAGCATGTTCCAACCAAGAGTTTTGCAACTCTTCTAAAACTCTCGGTGAACAACCAAATGGATTTTCATTCGATGCTAATTTCACAAACGAATGATCTCCGTACACTTCTTTCATTTGTTCTGGTGATTTACCTGGTTTATATGGTTGTAATGATGATAGTTGATCTTTTACTTGCACGTTAAACCCACCTTTTTATTAAAATTCTTTTGCGTAGTTATTGTGTTGCATAATGTTTTGTTTTAATAATTCCATACGATCTTTTCCGAATTGTTCGACTAGTGCATCTGCAAGTTCCCATGCCACAACAGATTCAGCTACTACACCCGCTGCTGGTACTGCGCAACTATCAGATCTTTCAATACTCGCTTGGAATGCTTCTTTCGTATCAATATCAACGCTTGCTAACGGTTTGTATAAAGTAGGAATTGGCTTCATCACGCCTCTTACGATAATTGGCATACCTGTTGTCATACCGCCTTCTAAACCGCCGGCATTATTCGTTTTTCTCGTGTATCCTTTTTCTTCATCCCACAGAATTTCATCATGCACTTTGCTTCCTGGTTGTCGTGCCGCTTCAAAACCTACGCCGATTTCAGCACCTTTAAATGCATTTATACTCATAATTGCACCAGCAAGTTTTGCATCTAATTTACGATCGTAATGAACGTAACTACCAACGCCAATCGGCATACCTTCTGCAATGACTTCCACAATACCACCGATTGAATCTCCACTACTTTTTGCGTTGTCAATCGCATTCATCATTTCTTGCTCTACTTCTTTATCTAAACATCGAACTGGTGAGTTTTCAGTAATTGTTTGAATTTCTTCAATTGATAAGTTTGAAATATGTTTTGCTTTTACTCCACCAATTTCAAGAACATGTCCTGCAATTCCCACGCCTAATTCGCTTAAAATTTGTTTTGCAACTGCACCAGCAGCTACACGAACTGTCGTTTCTCTTGCAGATGACCGCTCTAATACGTTTCTTATATCACGATGACCATATTTAATTGCTCCATTTAAATCTGCATGTCCGGGACGTGGTTTTGTAATTGTACGTTTCATGTCTTTACTTTCTTTTTCCGAAATTGGCTCTGCACCCATTACTTTCGTCCAATGTTTGAAATCATCATTTTTTACAATTAACGTAATCGGTGATCCAAGTGTCATCCCGTGACGAACACCACTTACAATTTCAACTGTATCTGTTTCAATTTGCATACGTCTTCCGCGTCCATGACCTTTTTGTCTTCTTAATAATTCTTTATTAATATGTTCCGCCGTAAGTGTCAAACCTGCTGGTACACCTTCTAAAATAACTGTTAACTGCGGTCCATGTGATTCTCCAGCTGTAATGTATCTCATTTCTCTTGCCCCTTTACTATTTTTTTGTACAAAAAAGTCCCTACTGAGCGCTCAGTAGGGACGATGTTTATCGCGGTACCACCCTAGTTGTAGACTTCTTTCGTCTACCTCTCTTCTTCTTTAACGATCGTTCGACCGTCTTACCCTCCAAAAGTTGTCGGGAAAGATGCTCCAAGGCTGTAATTCATGCTTACCTTTGTACTGATTCACACCGACCATCAGCTCTCTTTAACAGTGAGATAAGCACTACTGTTTCCTCTTCAATGCATATATGATATGGAATTAAGATAATTTATTTTTGAAACCTTTTAACTCATCCATGAATCTATGGAATTCTGGAATGTCCATTTGTTGTGCAGAATCTGATAATGCAACTGCTGGATCTGGATGAACTTCAGCCATTACTGCATCTGCGCCAATTGCAAGTGCCGCTTTCGCTGTTGGTAATAATAAATCTCTGCGTCCAGTTGAATGTGTTACATCAACGATAACTGGTAAATGTGTTTCTTTCTTTAAAATTGGTACTGCAGAAATGTCTAATGTGTTACGTGTTGCTCTTTCGTATGTGCGGATACCGCGCTCACAAAGAATAATTTGATCGTTACCTTGCGCAATGATGTATTCCGCTGCGTTAATGAACTCATCAATTGTTGCTGCTAATCCACGTTTTAATAATACTGGTTTGTTAACTTTACCTACAGCTCGTAATAAATCGAAGTTTTGCATGTTACGTGCGCCAACTTGAATTACATCAACGTAGTCTAATGCCATTTCAACATCGTTCGGATTTAAAATTTCACTAATAATTGCTAAGTCAAACTCGTCTGCTACTTGACGTAAAATTTGAAGTCCTTCTACTCCTAAACCCTGGAAATCATATGGAGAAGTTCTCGGTTTGAATGCACCGCCGCGCATTAATTTTAAGCCTTGGTCTTTCATCGCTTGCCCTACTTGACGAACTTGTTCTAAACTTTCTACTGCACAAGGTCCCATGATGAACGTTTGTGTTCCGTTTCCAATCAATTCACCTTTTACATCAACAATTGTATTTTCTTGTTTCTTTTTACGTGATACTAGTAACGCTTTACGGTTATCATCTTCTTGTAACTCTAAGCTTGCTTTGAAAATCGTTTTGAAAATATGTTGAACTGTTGATGTTTCGAATGGTCCTTCGTTATGCTCTGCAATCATATCAAGTACTTCACGCTCACGTACTGGATCAAAGCGTTTCGTGCCTTGTACTTGCTTTTGCTCTCCAATTTTTTGAACAATTTCACCACGTTTGTTTAAAAGGTGTAATAGTTGTAAGTTAATTTCATCTACCTGTTTACGTAATTGATCTAATTCATGATTTGCCATTTGGAAATCCTCCTCTAATGTTTTAAAAGTATAGTAAGAGAATAAAAAATTCTCTATTTTCTGAACTGACTAATTATACAAATTTATAGTGGAATCGATACCTCTTCTTATTTTAAACTAATAATTCGTACAAAGACATGAACTACTAGTTAAAAACCCACTTTTTTGTACAAAAAAGCCCTACTGATTCAATCAGTAGGGACGATATTTATCGCGGTACCACCCTAGTTGTAGACTTCTTTCGTCTACCTCTCTTCATTGTTAACGATCATCTGACCGTCTTTCCCTTCATAAAGACAATACTATCTTTACTACGAAAAAGATGCTCCAGGACTGTAATTCGCTCTTGTTTATGTACTGGTTTGCACCAACCACCAGCTCTCTGTTACAGGGAAACAACAACTACTGCTTTTCCTTTCAATGCATGACTATTTAATTTTCAAGTTGAACCACTAAAATACAAAAAGTCCCTACTGAATAAATCAGTAGGGACGATATTTATCGCGGTACCACCCTAGTTGTAGACTAACTTTCCGTCTACCTCTCTTCACTGTTAACGATCAATTGACCGCTTTTTCCTCATAAAGACAAACTATCTTTATTACGAAAAAGATGCTCCAAGACTGTAATTCATGATTATCCCTGTACTGGTTCACACCAACCACCAGCTCTCTGTTACAGTAAGACTAACCACTACTGTGATCTCTTCATTGCACTTTGTTTATTCAAATGTTTTTGAAATTGAATAAGTATGATTCGTATTATAGAACGCTTTTCAAAACACTGTCAACAACTTTTTATATATTTTTTAAAATTCCACTTTCGTCCTATAATTCTTTTTGTAAATCACCCATTACAATTCCTATGCGAATTATTTCATTTTCTAGTAAATGTAAAACATATTCCTCTACTTCATACTGAACTAATAATTCTTTTATTTGTATGATTTCTTTTTCAAATAAAACGGCTTCGTGACATGTTTGTAGTAAAATAAAAAACACATTTGCAAACATTTCTTTATGCGCTTTCATACTTTCTTTTTTATGAAGCATTTCAATCAATAACCGCTTCATTTCCTCACCTGTACATTTACCATGTACACTTGAAAATGCACGAGACATAATACATAATCCTTTTTCTAATATTTCATCCATGTATAAAATAATACGTAAAAGCATCACATATTCTCTCGCAGTTATCTCACCCATTTTTGGTCGTTCTCGCAAAAATACACTGAGCCAAGCTGTCCAAAACTTTTGTTGTTCTTTTACACTTAATGTTTTGACGTAATAGCATAAAAACTGCATAAACTTAATTTTATTTTCTTCATTTTCTAGTATGAGTAACGGGTATAACCAATTTGTTTTTTGCTCCCAATATAGTACACATTTAATAAATACAAAGCTAAGCCACTTCAAGAAAGCTTCTCTCGTATGCGGATGTAATACTTCCAAATGTTCTATCGCATACTTAATAAATCGCTTCATTTCTGTAAATAAAGGTAAATTTATTTGCGTGTAACATAAGCCGGCCCATGCATATTCCGTAATCTCATTTTGTTTTTTTAAATCTAAGTATGGTAACAAATATTTTCGGCACCATTGTTTTTCAATATGATATAGAAATGTAATATCTGCTATTAAACGAGCAAACATAAAGTTTGTTCGTTCCGAATTAACTCTTACTTGTTCTTCAAATAAAAATAAATATTCATATACATTACGATCGTATAAATGATCATATGATAACAACTTTAATAATACAGCCGTCATTTTTCCAACTGGATGCTGAATTGATTCATTATAAAAATCTTGTTTCCCAAGCTTAAAGTCTGTATCACTCTTCATAACTTGAGGGAACACTGAAAAAGCAAATCGTTTTACAACACGTATACTGTTCTCTTCTAACTCTTCTAGTCGATTACTAATTTCATATAGAAAACTACTAATTAACCAATGAAAAGCAGTATTTCTAACAAATTTCTGCAATAGCGGAATAATTTTTTGGATTTGCTCATTCGTCAATCCTCGATTATTTCGCCATTCTCTAATACAAACAAACCATACTTCATTACTTATTTCTTGCACTCCTACTAATTGGTATGCAAATGAAATACTCCATTCTGTGTTTAATTTACATGCTTTTGATAACATCTCTAAAAAATGGCGTTGTTCAAAAACACCATCTTGCGAAAATTGCTGAACTTGCTTCATAATTTCAACATCTTTCAGCTGCAATAATCCGTCAGCAGTTACATTACAAGTAATGCTTTCTGCTGTATCTTCTTTCTTTTGTACACTGTATCGTTCAGAATGAAAATGAGGATGCTTTTGCTTCATTAACTCATACCCATTTGCCGTAGATGGGCTATTCGAATCACACTTGAATAATAAGTCTAATACGAGACATGCATCAAATACCCTCTCTTCTGTAAGATGCTTTATTACAGTTCGAGTGACTTCTTCTTTTGTTTTTTCTAAACAATGTGCATAATGCCTTTTTAAAAGTTGAAAAACTTCGTGTTTATAAGTGAAATCTAAAAGAAGTCCTTCATGTAACAACCATTTCATTTTGTCATCTACACGAACAAAAATATTTTTATTCATCGCATCAATTGCAATTCGCTTTTGAAGTACACTATTTGCTTCTATCATTTCTGTAATATAATAATCCGCTTTTTTCTCATTGTTTTCGCATAAATAAGTTAGACACTCTTTTACAATTCGTATTAAAAATGCAAGATCATTTTGATGAAACTCTTTCTCTACATTTTCCTTATTTCTTTTTTTCAGTGCCGTTTGTCTTAACGACAACATTCTCAATTTTTCTAATCCGATCATCATAATTGGAACAGCATAATAAGCGATATATGGCCTCATCTTTTCGTTCCAAATTTGCTCCACATGAGAAAATGTAGATACTGGTAAGCGACTCGATTCCTCGAGTTCTATTGATTCTTGCGTATCATTTCCCCATTTTCTTACACGTTTCAACTTCAGTTTTCCGTCTAAAATAAAAGTTAGTAACAATAAGGCAATTTCTTTATGCTCAGGAAAAGAACATTTTTGCAGTAACTTAGAAATCTTTTCTATAGAGCTACTATCTTTTTCAGCTGTTTCTAATAAAAGGAGTGTCCACCTTGCAAACAACAGCGGGTCCATCTTACTCTTCGTTTCGTTTAAGTAGTTACAAATTGTTCTCCATAATAACGGTGATATTTTAGAATAGTTTTTATAAATTAATTGAAATAATTCTTTCTGATGACTAAAAAGAAATTGTTCCACTAACCATTCTGCAAGTAATTCATCTACTTCATTATAGTTTGGCGTAAGCATAAACAAATTTTGTAATTTACCTTCTGCTTCTAACCATTCGACCCATTCATAATCATGAGCAAATTCCACAAAGTAACGCACTGTTTCAATTTTTTTAATCGATTGCTTTATGTATGATAATTGTTCCTGTTCTACTGACGGGGGAACCGTTACAATATCCCGAATACGCATTCTTTTCGTAATATAATTATCACCCATTAATTCAGCCCAGCGTTTTACCGCTTTTACGAGGGATTGATGATTATTCACCTTATTCGGATACACAATTGGTCTTATCCCTAAATGTTCCCAATGGTACGTATTTTCTCCTTGTGCGACAAAAGCAAATCGTCTTGTACTTGGTGGTAAACCAGTTGCTAAATATTTCATTACTGGGTCATTATGACTATATCCAACGAATAAAACGGTGTAATTTGAGAATAGATCAACTAAAAATCTTCTCGCCCACCCTTCCGTTAAGTAAGCCCTTCCAAAATCACCATCTGTTAAAATTAAAGCCTCTTTCTCCTGTTCTACATTACCATGTATGTAAGCAAGACCTTTAAAAGCTCTCCCAGTCGGTAAAGCTGGAGCGTAATAAACATTGATATCTCTATTTATTTCTTTAATTGCTGTTGTAAAATGTTGATCAAAATTTGTTGTTACAATGCGGATTTCTGTATCTAAAGGAAATAGCCTTGGAATTGCATAATGCAATGGATTCGGTTTTGATTTCTCTATATGAACAAGATCTCTTGCGACTTGATGTACATCTTTTGTTTTCGCAATTTTACCAAGATAATAATCATGTGGTTCTGTTATTTCACGTTTTTCGACATATAACGTTTTTGCAATTTCATCAACTAAATCATCAAAATTCGGTAAGTTTGATTTCCCTTTCATAGAAACTCCCGCTCCAACAAATAATACTAACTTTCCTTGCTCAAGGTGATCAATTAACTCATCTGGAATTTCTACTTCTGAAGTAATCCACATCCTGGATTCCCCCTTACCTAAAAATGTCATACACTCTCATTTTACTATAACATTTTTTCGTTGTTTTTATAATATTTAGACTAAATTCCGAACATGAAAAAGTTTTATGTAAATAAATCCGTTACAATGTATGAACTCCAGAATTTATTGAAAAACTATGTATAAATCGGAGGTGTAAATTTTGAATGATTTCACAGTAGTGCTTATCAAGTTTATATCGTGCATTATCGCATTTAGCATTGGGCTTGCTTTATTTTTCCCTGCAACGTTTGTTCAAATTATTTCATTCAGTCTCTTTGTTACAATCGTATCCTACATGTTCGTTGATAAAATCATTTTAAATCGAATTGGCAATACTGGTGCCATTATGTCGGATTTCTTATTAACATATTTAAGCGTATGGATTTTCGGTAATATTTTATTAGACAACTATATGCAAATTGCATGGGGCAGTATCCTTTCTGCCATCGTCTTCACTTTATCTGAAGTAATCGTTCATCGCTTCTCTAACTCTCATACAAGGCACAATAATGATAACATTCGTATTAATCGCCGCTTTGCATATGGTACAGAGTTTGCTGAAGAACAAAATATATTGGATAAAGATAAAAAAAAGTAACGTTTTAATGCAGGAGCGCCCTTTTTAATTATGTGGTGCTCCTTTTTTGTATTTTTTCATTATGGTACGTGAAATTATATAAGTGATTATTTCAAAATACCGACCTACTAACAATATTTGACGCTATTTTTTCTAATAAAAAACTGCCTCTTATTTAGAGGCAGCCACTTTTAAGTCTTTTACTGCAACAACATCCGCAAACGCTCCCAATACTGCGTTATGATGTTTCACAATATCTTCAGCACGTAACACTTCTGTATTAAATGTACTATGTGCATCACTCACTAACGTTACTTTATATCCTTCACTACATGCTCTGCGCGTTGTCGTATCTACACAATACTCTGTTTGCATTCCCGAAAGAATAACGTGTTCAATTCCTTTCTCTTGTAACACTTCACTTAAGTTTGTATTATGGAATGAATCTGGAGTCGTCTTTTCAACTATATTATCTCCTTCTTGCGGAGCGATGGCCGCATGGATTCGCCATCCATCCGTACCTTTTTCTAACGGATGATCTTTAGGACCGTTATGTTGGATATAAATAACTGGAATATCATTTGAACGACATTCCCTAATAAGCTCTTGCAATGTTTGTAAAAACTTCCCCCCATTATGTACTGGCATTCCAGCTGTATACATACCCGCTTGCACATCAATTACGATTAATGCTTTTTTCATTTCACACATCCCCCTTTGTTTGTATAAGCCATTATTATTGTTTATATTCCATCATCCAACAATCTTCTAATTTCCCCTCATGCAACTCATGTTCCTTTAAAATCTTTACTTTTTTAAATCCACTTTTTTCATAACACTTTATTGCCCGTTCATTATTTACTTTCGGATCCATTGCAATTGCTTCTGCTCCCATTTCACCCATAATATATGTAATTGCTGCCTGAACGAGTTTTGTTCCAATTCCCTTTCCCCAATAGGCTGGTTCACCGATAAATTGGTCCATACCCCATACATTTTGTGATTCTTTATAGCCATATAACGCTTTCCACTCTGAATCCACTGGATACATTTGTATGTAACCAATCGGAACTGTATCAAATTCTATTAAACATCTTTTTTCATTACTGTTTGGACTATGTATAAAATGATCAAGCACCTTTTCTACAGATTGCGGATTATCTCGTCCTTCGTAATACCGCAGGACTGCTGGGTCCGTTAACCATTTAGAAATGATAGATGCATCATCTTCCATTACGTATCTAATCAATAAACCTTCTTTTTGAAAAAGCATATTATACCTCTATTATTCCTTTATATTTTTTCTTGCTGTTACATCTTTCATTGCACCTACTAATGCATATGGTAGTAATGTAATCGCAAAAAATGCTGTAAATACGTTAAATTGCGGGATTGTATAGAGTGTGAACCATTCAGTGAAAAATTGAGAATTTAATATTCTATTAAAAAACTCTCCGCCTGGCCTAAAGTTTGGTACCCACCCAGTTATTTCACACAAAATAAACAGTAACTGAACAATAAAAAATGCCCCTAGATAACGAAACCAAGTCCGTTTCCATATAGGTTGTGCATTTTTTAATATATCCCCCATCTTACCCCCTCCTTAAATATCCATCATATTGATTATACACTTTCCTCACTTTATTTGTTAAAATTTTCTATATAATTAATGCTGTTTGGGGGGGGAATACATTATGTCTAATCCTATATTTACATCCACTTTAATCATTCTTAGAGGAAACTCCGCAAGTGGTAAAACAACGATTGCAAAACAACTACAAGAACATTTCGGACAAGGGACACTTTTAGTATCACAGGATATTGTACGTAGAGATATGCTTAGAGTACACGACACAATGGGTAATTTATCACATGATTTACTATTTGAAATTACGAAGTACGGAAAAGGAAAATGTGAATTTGTTATTTTAGAAGGTATATTGAACAGTCATAGGTATGGTGAGATGTTAAAAGAATTAATTCGTTATTTTGATGAAAATGCATTTGCATATTACTTTGATTTATCATTAGAGGAAACTATTAGACGACATAACAAAAGGGACAAACGACACGAATTTGGTGAAGATTCCCTACAAAAATGGTATAATCCGCACGATACTATTAAGGTTGCCAGAGAAACTATTTTTACAGATAACTTTACGCAAAAAGATATATTTGATGCAATTCTTAATGATGTTGCGATCAAAAAACAAGCCTAACATAATATGTTAGGCTTGTTATGTATTTTGTATTTCAGTTTTTATAATTAAACAATCTATACATAAATAATAGTATATATTCATTTCCCCAAACTGGAAATTAACTACTGAAATAAGTCCACGTTCCTCAATATCTTGAGTAATTGTAGCAACATATTTCATCTCTTTCGCACAAGTTGGACACGCCAAATCCTTTGGAAGATCATCATATAACGGTACCCCTAATAATCTACATACATATTCAGAACCGAACAAGTCAAAAGCTTCCCAGTAACTATCTTCATCTATAGGTATATCTTCATTTTTCATATTTATAAGCTTTACCGTTGTTTTTGGTAATGAAACTGGTAACTTAATTACAGATTTAGTAATAAGCCATTTAAAAATCCTATTATCCTTCTACTAAAAAAATAAAAGCCAGCCTCAATAAAGAGAACTGACTTCTATTTGGATAATTATTGTTATTATAAAATTTTCACTTTAACAGTTTGTCTTCCCCAATTCATAGCTTTACTTTTTGAACCCATTAAAACATCAATACGATTACCTTTAATTGCACTTCCAGTATCACCAGCGATAGCTTCTCCATAACCTTCTACCCATACTTTAGATCCTAATGGGATTACTTTCGGATCAACTGCGATAATTCTCATATTCGGATTTGCCGTTAAATCATGACCCATCGCAGTTAAAACGCGTCCACCATATGTACCATTTTCACTTGGATCAGCAGTATACGCTGTCGCTACTACCGTTAATTCACGTTTAGCAGACTGTATGTTGTTTTTAGATACTTCTTTCGCTCTCTCTTCTTCTTTAGCCTTTGCTATTTCTCTTGCTTTTTCTTCTTCTTTAGCCTTTGCTATTTCTCTTACTCTCTCTTCTTCTTTAGCCTTTGCTATTTCTCTTGCTTTCTCTTCTTCTTTAGCTTTTGCTATTTCTTGTACTTTTTCTTCTTCTTTAGCTTTTACTATTTCTTGCACTTTCGCTTCTTCTTTGACTTTTGCCTCTTCTTTGACTTTTGCTTCTTCTTTAGGCTTTACTATTTCTTGCACTTTCGCTTCTTCTTTGACTTTTGCTTCTTCTTTAGGCTTTACTATTTCTTGCACTTTCGCTTCTTCTTTGACTTTTGCTTCTTCTTTAGGCTTTACTATTTCTTGCACTTTCGCTTCTTCTTTGACTTTTGCCTCTTCTTTAGGCTTTACTATTTCTTGCGCTTTTACTTCTTCTTTGACTTTTGCTTCTTCTTTAGGCTTTACTATTTCTTGCACTTTCGCTTCTTCTTTAACTTTTACTTCTTCTTTAACTTTTACTTCTTCTTTGACTTTTACTTCTTCTTTGACTTTTACTTCTTCTTTGACTTTTACCTCTTCTTTAGGCTTTACTATTTCTTGTGCTTTCGTTGTTTCTTTCGCTTTTGCTACTTTCTGCGTCTTTACTTCTTTCTTTTCTTTAACTGATTTTTGTACTTTCGCTACTTGCTTCGTTTTCTCTTCGGTTTTCTTTTCAGTTGGTGCTGTACTTGATAGGAAAGAAACGTTTGCATAAGCAGTTTTTCCTTTATACTCAAATTGCAGCCATCCGTCTTTTACTTGATGCGTTGATTCAATTACATCATCTTTTTTTAGTCTGCCAAGAATTTCTGAATCCGTGTTTGCTTCAGTACGTACATTTAACAAATTCGCCGTTACATGATATACATCTTTTGTAAACTCCGAACTTACAAACACTTCTTTACCATTCAACTCAATTTTTGACCAGCCATCTTCGGTATTTATGACTTTTAACTCTTGCCCATTCTTTACTTTTTCGACCACTTTTGATTCTGTAGTCGGTTTTTCACGTACGTTAAGTACATCTGCTGTTACGATTGTTTCTGCGGTAGCAGTTGAGGTAAACGCCCCCAATCCAAAAATAGTTGCGGTTGCTGCGCCAATTACTTTTTTCATATTAGCCTCCATTATATTTTTTAGAATTTTATCAAATGTCTCCGTAAAATTGTATAATTTTACATAATATCAAAACATTTGCAATAGTATATTAATATTGTTTAATATACTGTTATTAAAACTCCTTACTCCAATACTATCAAATTCTCATTTCTAATTCTATATATTATAAATCTCCTTATCTTTTATAAAAGCTCCATGCTCTTCTTCACACTAAATAGTTGTAGCAATTCCCGCCAAAAATAAACTTACGATTGCTAAAATTTGAGTAGCGACAATAGCCCCTCTTAAATGAAACTTATAATCTTTATATCCTTTCATACCTTCCGTACTAGGAATCACAACAAACCTTGGAGTAATCCAGCAAAAAATTAGCCAATCAATTATAAGTAAATCTACTAAATTGAAAATCATTAAAATACCAAAAGTGTGTAAATAGGCATCCATATACATTAACTTTTCATGCTTATGTAGTATATATGTAGAAACGAAAGGACTACCGAAAAGAATAGTATTATATACAATATTAAAATAAATGCTTTGCTTTTTTTCATGAATCGATTTTGGAAAAACTACTTTTTGAATATCTTTCGGATAATCAGTTAACGAAAGTCGAGGATTATAATATAAGGACCCTAAAATCATTACAGATAGTACAATAGACATGATGACACCAAC
This sequence comes from Bacillus sp. B2-WWTP-C-10-Post-4, assembly GCF_009183805.1. Taxonomy (NCBI): domain Bacteria; kingdom Bacillati; phylum Bacillota; class Bacilli; order Caryophanales; family Bacillaceae; genus Bacillus; species Bacillus sp. B2-WWTP-C-10-Post-4. The sequence continues at coordinate 23,391 of NZ_WEII01000067.1, forward strand.
GTACATCATTTGTTCAAATTGATTCATATACTGTATTCACCCTTTTCTGTAATTACTATGATGGTCATTCACTTAATTACATATTGTATGTACGTACATAATCAAAAATTAACAACTAGCTTTAATAGCAAAGCAAAATTGTTGCAATGCAAATGCAAATTTAATACAGTGGAAGCCTAATTGATACAGATAGGATTGGTGAAACCTATGAAAATTGAACATATTGCAATTTGGGTAAATGACTTAGAATGTATGCGTGATTTTTATATAAAATACTTTAATGGTAAAGCAAACTCGTTATACCATAATGAAATGAAACAATTTGAATCTTATTTTATTACGTTCGAATCTGGAGCAAGGCTTGAACTTATGCGTAAAAAAGGGGTTGAAAATAAGCCTAATTTAAACATAACTGGCTATGCTCATATGGCTTTTTCTGTCGGTAGTGAAGAACGAGTGAATGAACTGACAAAGGTGATAAAAGATGCTGGTTATCCTTTATTAAATGGACCACGTTTTACTGGAGATGGCTATTATGAAAGTGTAATAGGTGATCCAGAAGGCAATCAAATAGAAATTACGATTTAACTTACCCTTTTTTACCACCTCCATATTTTCCCACGGATTAGGCGGTGCTGTTGCTGAGGTGCCAAATGGGGCGACTGCTTACTTTTACCGAAAAGCACTATCAAACATGTCAATATTCGCTACTTGGGAGCAACCAGAAGGTGCTGGTGGAAGTATTCGATGGGTTGAAGACTTCCGCTTAGCAATGCTTCCATTTACAAAAGGTGTCTACGTTAATACGCCTGACCTATCCATTAAAAATTGGCTAGATGCATACTTCAGTTGTAACTTTGACCGATTAATGAAAGTAAAAGCGAAATATGATCCAAAAAATGTTTTTAACTTTCCGCAAAGTATTCCGCTTTTTTAAACTATATATTCCACCTAATATATCAAAATATAAAACATCCATTTTTTATGGGGGTTTTACAAAAAGAGTTTACATAATATAATTA
>NZ_WEII01000068.1:0-23714 GCF_009183805.1 Bacillus sp. B2-WWTP-C-10-Post-4
CTATTGTATTTCTTTCTTGCAAAATTTCCAACATACAATCGGATGCATTACACTATAATTTCAAATTCTTTTGTAACATTTGTTACATACTAAAAAGAATGGGGATGTACTATGAAAAACACCGATAAACGCAATCGTTTAGATGATAAGATGTTTCATTATCGGATAACAAAAAATAACATGTTATTAATTGAATATTACGGAAAACAAATTATTACATTAAAAGGAAATGACGCTAAAAAATTTTTAAATAAAATAAATCATGCAAATAACGATAAAGAAAAACAGCTAATTATGGCTAAAATTACAGGTAATTTCAAAAGAGGCAATGAACGAAATTGAAAACGAATCTCATTTACATTTTGATTATACAACAAATAAAAAAAGAAATGTCGCTCATTCAACATTTCTTTAGACTTTCTTCATAAAAAATTTACATTGCTAACATTCCTTCATTTTCTATACTTCCCATATAAGCTAACCGCTGAAATAGTTAGTAATACAACTATACATAACCACGCATACGTATATCCCTTCTTATCTACAATATAACCAAATAAAGCAGGCGCAGCAATAATGGCAATTTGATTTAATGTAAGTGCAAAACTCACTGTCATCCCTACCGATTCTTCACTTGCTGATTCCGCAACTTCAGCTATAAAAAGACTAAACCATCCAATTGAAAAGAACCCTAACAATGCACTTACACCATACAATACATTCGTTATTGTATGTATGCTCATTACTAATATTAGAATGAGGAAAATAGAAATACAAACAGTTATAAATAAGGGGATACGCCGATTTCCCTTATAAAACAAATCACTAGTAGCTGCTAACATAACCCTACCAACCATTCCAGAAAAGAACATAACGGAAAATACTTTTCCAGCTAAAATTGGCGTGATTGATTGTTCCAATACTAAAAATTTTATAAAGTGTGCAACTAACACCATTTGCAATGAAATCATACAAATGCCAGTTATATAAATTGCATACAACTCTTTTTTACACATCACTTCTTTTAACTGCATCCAAAAAGAAAGTTTACTACGTTCTTGTTTAACTTTCTCTTGAATATATGGTTCCTTATAAAATATAAAAAATAAAAACCCTCCAATTATACAAATACATGCAATGCTATTTAACGCATAGGCCATATTATATTTTATTGTAAGAAACGGGATCAATACTCCCGCTAATGTACCACCAATCGGTATACCGGCTTGTCTAATCCCCATCGCTAACCCGCGATTTTCTTTTGAGAACCACTTCATTATCACCTTACTTCCTCCTGGCTGCGAAACACTATAAAACGTTCCTACTAATAAAAGTACAAAGAGTAACCCATTAAATCCATTGACCATATTAGTCAGTAAAAACGAACCTCCTAGTAAAAATGAACTTATCGAAATTAACAACTTTTCATTGTATTGATCAAGTAGCCGCCCGACAAAAAGCATACAAAATAGCGGTCCCATATTTATAACACTTACTAACAATCCAATCTCCGTATTCGTAAGTGCATATTCTTCTTTCCAAAATAAAGCAAACGCTCCAACACCATACGTGATAAGTGTCGCTGTTGTTTGAGCAACCGTCGCAAAAATTAACATAACCCACTTATAAGTACTATTCACCCTTTCTTCCATTAACACAATAATCCCTCCATCCCCTTCCATTGTATGAAAGTTCTGATATCATATAAAATAAAGATTTATCATGTGATCCATCAAAAAAAATGATACCTTTTATGGAGGGATGATACTTGGATATAAAAGATTTAACTATATTTTACGAAGTTGCGAAAGAAAAAAACATATCTCACGCAGCTAAAAATTTAAACTATGTACAGTCTGGCGTAACAATGCGTATGAAACAACTAGAAAACGAATTAGGTGTGCCTTTATTTTACCGAAACGGAAAAGGTGTAACTTTAACTTCTAACGGTGAGATTTTATTAACATACGCCAAACAAATTATCCACCTAATGGATCAATCTGTTAAAGCAGTTCAAAGTAATGGGATCGAACCAAGAGGCACTTTAAAAATTGGATGTACAGAATCTACAACCGCTGTAAGACTTCCATCTATATTAACGGCCTATTATGAAAAATATCCAAAAATCGAATTGATTTTAGAATCAAATACGACAGAACAATTGATTAGGCTTGTACTAGAACGAAAACTGGATGGAGCGTTTATAGCTGGCTCTACTCAGCATGCCGAACTTCATACAAATATATTTCGTGAAGAAGAATTAGTTCTCATTAGCAAAAAGCCTTTATCTTCCTTTAAAGACATAGGAGACATGAATTTACTTGCATTTAGTCACGGGTGCTATTATAGAAATTTATTAGAAGATTGGCTTCAAGAAGAAGGAATTTCACCTAAGCGAGTATTTGAGTTTGGAACAATTGAAGCGATACTCGCATGTGTAAAATCAGGTATGGGCATAGCAATTATGATGAAGCCTATTTTAAATGGTCATCAACATGACGTATCATTCAACCCATTACCAAATAGCTTCAAAAAAGTTCCTACTACTTTTATTACTAGAAAAGATATATATCACTCTGCTGCATTACAAAAATTTATGGAGATGACTCACAATGCGTGAAAAGAAAATACGTGGTATGAAACGAAAAACAAACACTATGATAAAGCGAATTGAGGACCATACAAAAACGTTCCCTTCTACTTTCTATAACGATGAATATTGGAATATGCTATTGCCAGTTTCGCAAGCTTTTATTGACTCTCGTAAAAAACCTAGAAAAGTAAAACGGTTATGTATTCAAACCTTATTAAATCAAGCAAATCATTTAATAAATATGAAACCGAGCGATACACATACATATCGAGTTGTTGTTTTGATTTCTATAAATAATTTGTGGGATTCGCAAATCATTATATTTAAAAATGAGGACTACTTTCATAATTTCTTTAATAGAGATAGTGAATTTCAAAAATGGATTCTTCTTTCAAATGAAATTGATTTTTGGGAGACATGGGAAATTTCAGTTTGTCATTCCTTCAAAACGCTTCACTTTCAAGAAATTATTTATGATGCAGATGAATGCTATGAAAAAGAGATTACGTTTATCGGGGAGTTAAATTAAAAAGGGTATACCTAAAACACTGGTATACCCTTTTCCACTTATTTTTCCTTTAATACACTATGTAATCGATCCGGATAATTTGTAAACATTCCTGTAGCACCCCATTTGATTAACAGTCTCATATCGGGTTTCTCATTAATTGTATAAGGGTGAATTAACAGTCCATTTTTCCTAGCCATTTTCATATATGACTCATCAATAATTAGTTCTCCGTTATCATTACGTAAGTTTGGTCCAATACCAGCTGCATACTTTTTAATTTCTTGAAAATCATCATTTGTTACACTTTTCGGTTCATGTGTAATACCAGACCATTCAATAATTTCATTGTTTTCATTTGGATAATACCAAAGCAATTGAACTAACGGAATATTTTCATTCATACTATGAATCTTTTTCAAACTATCTTTACTAAATGATTGAATCATAACACGGCTAGAAGACATGTTTTGGCCTACTAAATTATATTTTTGTAACAACGCCAACAATTTCTCTTCCATTCCTGGATACACATCTGGTGATTTTGTTTCAATATAATACTTCATACTTCTTCCATACTTTTGGAAGATTTCTTCAAGAGTTGGAACCTTTTGCCCAACATACTCTTGCTTAGCCTTTTCTGGATACGCTTTATTAAACCATGATCCAGCATCTAAACTCTTTATTTCGCTTAACGTTTTATCTCGTACTTCGCCTGTTCCATTTGTAGTGCGATCAACTGCTGTATCATGCATTGCAATTAATTGGCCATCCTTTGTTAATTGAATATCTAACTCTAAATAATCCGCTTTCATTTTTTTAACTAAATCATAAGAAGCAAAAGTATGCTCAGGTGCATGTCCACTTGCTCCGCGATGTGCAATATTTAAAAGCTTATTCGTATTCCATTCATGCTTCCCTTCTGCTTTCGCATGAACAGCTCCCCCAACAAAGATACTTCCCGTCATAAAGAAAATAACTAAAACGCTAATAATCTTTCTCATCCTTCTAATCCTTCCTACGTTGCAAATTTCAACAAGCTAATGAGATTTACACGAAATAGAAGACACACTTTCATTATTTTTATAAACCTATATTAAAATTCCAATCTTACAAATGTTTTCTATATTATTAATATAGAAAACTAGTATTATCCTATTTAATTTCTATAGCCCTCCTTTTCACATGTAACTCCCTATTTTGTACGGTTCATTCAATAAAAAAAGCCATAAATTATTTAGAATACACTCCTGTATCCCTAAATAAATTTATGGCTTTTCTCAAATATCTCCGGCCTCTATTAACTTGTCGAATTTAATCATATCAAACCTATTGAAATTTGTGAATATTTTTTTCAGTACAGTGAAGTACATAAAACAATATTTCTGTAGTTACTTAAAAATCACATAATAAATTTCTCATTACCTCTTCCAATACTATATCTGGATTTACTACCGTTTTTTCCGAACGCCATCCGATAAAGCCATCTGGTCTAATTAATACAGCACCTCCATTCTCTATACCATATAATTTGCTAAAAATATCTTCTGGAACAATAAAGTCTCCACTTAAGCCAACACGATACCCTTTTAGATGTATTCCTAATTTAGCTGAAACAGCATGTGCTGCCTCAGCCCAAGAACTATTTTCTACTCCTGTAAGTAATACAAAACTGTTACCGAATAAGTCTAATGTAGAAACTTTCTTCCCCTCATACGTTCCCCATAAATGTGGCGCTCGCGTTCCAGGTCTTCCGTTCAACTCTATGCTATCCATTCTATGCGGAGTGACTGAATCATCTATAATCGCCTCTGAACAATACTGATATCCAACTGTAACAGCTAAACCATCCATATTATTCAAACTGCCTTCCTCTCTATTCGCAGCACGAAACAGTAAACTACTTGCATAAGCTGTCGTTAATTTTGCAACAGAGTGTCTCTCCTCATGATATGTTTCTAACAATTTTGGTTTTGCCTTCCCTTTTATAACAGCCGCTAATTTCCAAGCTAGATTGTGCGCATCTTGTATTCCTGTATTTGAACCAAATCCTCCTGTTGGCGGCATAATATGTGCAGAATCGCCAACTAAAAAGGTTCGATTTCCTTGAAATTTCACCGCTGTACTTTCAGCGGCTTCCCACGGTAAAACACTTAATATTTTTGATTCAACATTTGTACTTCCAATTGCTATTTGAATAATTTGTTTACAACGTTCTATAGTGAAGTCCTCTAGCCCCTCTCCTTTTAATGGATCGTAGGCTACATGATAAATCCATTTTTTTACGTTATCAACCGGGATAAGTGCACCAAGAACCTCCGGATGAAGTACCATCGAAAAACCGAATGCATCTCCTTGTATAAACTCACTTAAATCAGCTTCAAAATAAATATTCATATAATAGCCACCAATGGTTCCACGACCCTCAGTTTTAATCCCTAACTGCTCACGCATTTTACTTTTCGCTCCATCCGCTGCAATTACATAGTCACAATGTATGACACTTTCTTTTTCTGTTTCACGATTTCGAATCGTTGCTTTTACCCCGTTTTCATTTTGTTCAAATGAAACTAATTCATGATAAAAAGATAGTTGCTCTCCTAATGTTTTCGCTTCTCGTAACATCATCTCTTCTAAAATAATTTGATAACACGCAGTTTGTTTTGATGGACTAATCTTTTCTATTTTTTGAAGTAACTCTTCATCGTTTCCGTATTGCGTCGCTCTCATTTGTTCCAATTCTTCTTTGCTCGCCTCAGCTATTGTATGAACCGCTATTCTTCCTCTGCAGTTCTCTAATGCTTTACCTGCCAATTTAATTCTTTGTTCCAAGCCTAATTCTCGAAATAACTCCATTGTACGTAAAGTAAGACCGCCTGCTTTCGGATGAATGGCAGTAGACGGATGCCTTTCAATAAGTAAGTACTCAATATTATGTTTTGCAAGAAATAACGCAGACGCTAACCCAGATAATCCCCCTCCAACAATTAAAACTGGTACATCATTCGATTTCATATATTTACCCTCCACATCATTGTTCTGAGCTCAGTGACATAAATATAATCAAAAAAAACATTAAAATATAGACTTATATTTCATTTTGAATTATCATATAGATAGATTACGCCCCAAAATTCCTTTTACCTTTTCATACATCTATAATCCACCTGAATTGTGTCTGTATGAAAGTGTAAAACAAAAGAATGTACTTTACGTTGAACCATGTTCTATCGTAAAAATCAAAAATAATACAAACATTATAAGCGGCCGTAACCTTATGGATTATACAAGGTTACGACCGCTTATTTTATTGTTACATCATTTTTTGTTTTTAAAACTTCATCTATTGTGTTATGTAATCCTTCCAATCCCTTTTCTATCTCCCTATAATTTTCAACAATAAAAAATTCATTCGTCTCGATTTTCTTTCTCAATATTGCACCTCATGCAACAATCATGTAGCATTACCGTATCGAAGTAATGGTTCATCATCTTAAACCTTTCGACTAATTTTTTGGAGGTAAAGTGATTGAAATGAATAAACAAGAACAATTAAATATTATAAAAAAAGATTTTATTGATTCTCAAAAAGTATTATTGGCAATTGGCGATGAAACACGTCAAGCTATTTTGTTAGTTCTCATGGAAACGGAATGTCAAACCGGATTACGTGTAGGAGAAATTACGAAACAAACACACCTTTCTCGGCCAGCGGTATCACATCACCTAAGGATTTTACGAGAAGCCGGTATTATTTTAATGCGAAAAGAAGGTACAAAAAACTTTTATTATATTGATATACGTACAAAATTAGGTGTATTAAAAAATCTTGTGTTAGATATTGAGAAACTATTGCACAACTTTTATTAAAATTTGGAGGTATAAGAAATGAAAGCAATGATAATTGATAAGTACGGAAAAGTTCCAATGCGCATGGCAGAGGTACCTACTCCTGAAATAAATCAACATGAAGTGCTCGCAGAAATTCATGCAGCTAGTATTAACCCAATTGACTTTAAAATACGTGATGGAAAAGTAAAGATGTTACTGAAATATGAAATGCCTCTAATCCTTGGTAATGACTTTTCCGGTGTCATCGTGAAGGTTGGATCGCAAGTAACTCGTTTTAAAGTCGGCGATGCAATATATGCACGTCCAAGAAAAAATAAGATCGGTACTTTCGCGGAATATATAGCCATTCATGAGGATGATATAGCTTTAAAACCAAAAAATTTAAGTTTTGAGGAAGCGGCGTCGATTCCACTCGTTGGCTTAACATCCTATCAAGCACTACATGATATTATGCATTTACAAAAAGGACAAAAAATATTAATTCACGCTGGGTCCGGTGGTGTTGGTACTTTCGCAATTCAGTTAGCAAAAATAATGGGTGCTACTGTTACAACGACTGCTAGTGAAGCTGGTACAAATTTAGTAACGTCTCTTGGCGCAGATCAAATTATTAATTACAAAACAGAAAAATTTGAAGAAATACTCAAAAATTATGATGCAGTATTTGATACAATCGGCGGAACAACACTTGAAAAATCATTCAATATTATAAAAAGCGGAGGAAACATTGTTTCAGTTTCAGGTATGCCGAATGCTCGCTTCGGTAAAGAATTTGGTTCAGGCTTCTTTAAAACTCTCTTATTTTCATTAGCCAGCAAAAAACTTACTGCACTTGAAAAAAAGCATAATGCTCAATATTCATTTTTATTTATGAAGCCAAGCGGGGATCAATTACGTACTATTGCAAACTATATTGAAGCCGGAAAAATCAAACCGGTAATCGATCGAGTTTTCCCTTTTGAAGATGCTCAAAAAGCAATGGAATATTCAGAGTCTGGAAGAGCAAAAGGAAAAATAATTGTAAAAATTAAATAATAATAAAAACCTCCATTTTCTTAAAATGGAGGTTTTAAATTTGCTGTTAAATAGACATAGTGCAATGAAGTCCTTACAATAGATTGCAAGGGGAAATATTATATTATACTTTTAGTTAACTTTACAAAGAATACATACGTACAAATACATAACTTAAAATACAAAAAGGAGGAGATACAATGACTAAAAATAATGAAACAGGTTGGAATTTAGATAATAGTTATACGACTTTACCACAATCATTTTATACAGAAATCCCCCCTACTCCCGTAAGTTCACCGGAGTTAGTTAAACTAAACCATTCATTAGCGATATCTCTTGGCTTGACCCCTGAAGAACTGAAAAAGGAAGCTGAAATTGCTATTTTCGCTGGTAATGCACTCCCAGAAGGAGCTCATCCATTAGCTCAAGCATATGCTGGCCATCAATTCGGACATTTTAATATGTTAGGCGACGGTCGTGCTCTTTTAATTGGCGAACAAATTACTCCTTCAGGTAAGCGTTTCGATATTCAACTGAAAGGTTCTGGCCCTACTCCCTATTCACGCCGAGGAGATGGTCGTGCTGCACTCGGTCCGATGCTACGTGAATATATTATTAGCGAAGCAATGTATGCACTCGATATTCCAACTACCCGCAGTTTAGCAGTTGTCACAACCGGTGAACCAACATATCGTGAAACAAAGTTACCTGGAGCAATTTTAACTAGAGTAGCTAGTAGCCATATACGCGTCGGTACATTTCAATATGCTGCAGCTCGTGGTTCAATAGAGGACCTGAAATCACTAGCTGACTATACGATAAAAAGGCATTACCCAGAAATTGAATCCCATGAAAACCGATATACTGCATTACTACAAGCAGTCATTAAAAGACAAGCTAGTCTTATCGCAAAATGGCAACTTGTTGGATTTATTCACGGTGTAATGAACACTGACAATATAACGATTAGTGGCGAAACAATTGATTACGGTCCTTGTGCATTTATGGACAATTACGACCAAGGAACCGTATTTAGCTCTATTGACACACAAGGTCGTTATGCATATGGAAATCAACCATATATGGCCGCATGGGATCTCGCACGACTAGCAGAATCTTTAATACCGATTCTGCACGAAGATGATGAAGAAGCACTAAAAATCGCTCAAGACGAAATTTCGAAATTTAGCGTACAGTATGAAAACCATTGGTTCCTTGGAATGAAAAAGAAATTAGGACTATTTAGTACCGAAGAACAAGATCAACCACTTATTGAGCAACTTTTAAAAATGATGGAGAAATATAAAGCGGATTATACAAATACATTCCGTTCATTAACTCTTGATGCTATTGAAAATACAGCTCTATTTGAAAGTCCTGAATATAAAGATTGGTACAAACTGTGGCAATCTCGATTAAAAAGACAAGAACAATCGAAAGAAAACGCCTACGAAATGATGAAAAATAATAACCCATCCATCATCCCGAGGAACCATCGTGTAGAAGAAGCACTAGAAGCAGCTGTTACAAATGGAGACTTTAGCGTAATGGAGAAACTTCTTGAAGCTTTATCAAACCCTTATGCGTATTCGACAGATCAAGAAGAATACTGCATTCCGCCTGCACCGACGAATCGCCCTTATCGTACTTTTTGTGGGACTTGATTGTTTAATATGTAAAAAGGTGCGTTCATATAAATTGTGTGAACGCACCCTTTTTATATCCCCCCACTCAACTAAAACTTTAAAATGCACATCCCCCGATGCCATTTCTTTAATCCAAAACAAATTCTACACTATTCCAATAGTCTTACTCGTAAGCTTGTTAAACAAATATTGAGAAATATAAAACATCATTTCTAAATATTTTTATTTTTGATACTATATTTTATAAGAATATTCAAAAAGCGAGGGGATTTCATGAACGTTCAACTACAAGGTAATGAACAAATTACAAAATTATTTAATGACTGGTATAGAACTATGTTACAGCATCAAACTATCCATGCAACAAAAATAAAAAAAGATATTGAAAATATCATCTCTAATTCAGAAGAAGATACAAACCTACAATTGTATTATTCACTTTTTAATTTCAGATACAAAATTTTAACAGATGGTTTAAATATTAATAAAGATGATTTTAATAAAATTGATTCTTTCCCACTTCCAGAGAATGGGCTATTTTCTTATTATTATCATTTTTTCAAGGCTATTCACAATACAATTATTGGAAACTACAATACAGCAAAACACCTTTTCGAGAACGCTAAAAAGCTGCTAATACACGTATCTGACGAACTAGAGAATGCTGAATTTAACTACCGCTTAGCTTCTTATTATTATCAAACATATCAACCACTAGTAGCAATCCAATCTGCAAATGAAGCTAAAGCGATTTTTTCAAAACATATAAACTGTGAAATTAATGTTGCTTTGTGTGATAACATCTTTGGTTTATCTTGTATTGATTTAAAACAGTTTGAACAAGCTGAAATTAGACTTGATTCAGCATTAAATATTCTACAGAAGTATTCAGAGGAGACTTTATCATTAAGAGTACGACATAATTTAGCTTGGCTATATGCAAGTCAAAACCTTTCAGAGTTAGCAATGCGTCATATTTCAGAGGTTACAACTAAGCAACCAAATCACTTTAAAGCACTTTTTGTTGAAGCACGTGAATACTACAAGCTTGGAGAATATACTCAGGCTAAAGAACTTATAAAAAAAGGATTAAACATTTCAAATAAACTAGAAAACAAAGAGTTTCAATATCGTTTCATGATTTTAAGAGAACTAAATAATAAAACTTCTATAAATGATTTAGAAATGATAATTTTGGAAGGAATTTCTTACTTTAAAACAGAAAACCTTTGGGAATGTATACAAGAGTACACTGATGTTCTAGCAAATATGTTTTATGAAAAAGAAGACCATATAAAAGCTAGTCAATACTTTTACATGGCCAATCAAGCAAGAAAAAAACATGAAGAAAAGGGAGCTTTGATATAATGAAAAAGATTAAATTGAGCATCATTGGCTTAGCTGTTATTAGCATCACAACTCTTGGATTAAGCTTCACCTCAGAAACACCGAAAACACAGTTAGGATATGTAGCATTAAACATTGGGGACACCCCGGCACCCCAAAGACCTGACCTTGTTCAATCCGTTGACGTAAGTAAAGACTACAACTCAACAACAACTGAAAAAGCACTTTAAAAAACGGAAGACCTTCAATTAAGAAGGTCTTTTTAAATACGCTTATTTAGAATATTTCCCTTTCATGTAGGCTTTATTTTCTCATCAGCTCCGCAATCCTCTTACTCTCCTCACTACCAACTTTCTCAAGTTTCTCCACAACTAAATTCTGTCTCTCTACAGAATGATTTTGACTTAACTTCGCTTTTCCTTCTATTTTATTTATCTTTATTTTGAATCCAACTATTCCCTTACTTAATCCTCCCATATAATTCGGATCTACATCATTAAGTGAGTAGGTGCTCTCTGGATCTTCATATTTATTTACTAAATCTTGAAGAGAATCTACTAATGTCTTCTCATCTTCAACAATTTCTAATTCACCATATACATGCACTGCAACGTAATTCCATGTTGGTACTGCATTGTTTGTTTCATACCATGACGGAGAGATGTAACTATGTGGTCCTTGAAATATAGCTAGTACTTGCTGAGTCCCAATATCTTTCCACTGTTCATTCGGCCGTGCGAAGTGACCATGTAAAGTAAGGGTCTCCCTATTTAATAACAACGGCAAGTGCGTTGCATATGGTTCTCCGTTATGTTGAGAAAATAATGTCGCAAAGCTATTTTGTTCCATTATTTCGTACTTCATCTCTTCATCTTGTATTGCGAAATATTTTGGTATGTACATAAGCTCCCTCTTTTCCGCTCTTTTCTATTTTGTTTCCTATTATATTTAGTAACCGCATCAATCAACAGGGCCAGTTTGTATTTGTTTTATAATGGCAGCTTTCTATTTCAAAACAATAGGCAGCATGTATTCCATGCTGCTTTAGTTTATTTTTTCTAATATATTTGTAATAAATACGGTCTTACCCTCAATATAACTAGATCGATTTTTCGACTCTCTTGCTAACTCTTCCTTCAAGTTTCCATACTCATTAGCTACTTCAGTATGTTCACGAAGGTAATCTCGAAACACTATATGCCTTCTCAACTCTTCACTATTTTTATCACACACATATAAATGATGTTCCATCCAAACTGTATTTCTCTCGTTCCATGGAACGAACGTATCCTTTCTTCCAAACGCCTCTCTTCCTTTAAAGCTCCATTCTAACTGATGATAGTACCCTATCTTCTCAAGTTTTTTTACTACCTCATGAAAAATTTCGTACTCTTCTATTACAATATCAATATCTAGTATTGGTTTTGATGCAAGCCCTTTAACAGATGCACTCCCAACATGTTCAATAGATACAATGCTGTCTTCCATTACATTGTTAATAAGAGTGTATATTTTATTAAATTCACTTTCCCATTTGACATTATATTCTTCGATAGCAATTCTCTGCTTCAACGTACCCCTCTTCTCAAAACAAATTATAACCGTTGAATATGAGTATCCTTAAAATCCGTCTCATATTTCAATCCATATCCAAACATTCGATCCATTCCAATATGTGCTGTCCATATTAAGCCAATCATTATAACGATATCCATCTTAAAATAGACACCTATTAGAACAATTAATATGGATATGATATATGTGTGACATACATTATATATTTTCGCACCAACGTGATTATTAATCCCATATGCTAACATTGATAGATCCGGCGCTAAAAGGAATACAAAAAATATAATCCAACTAAACTCATATATCGAATACATATAAATCGTGGCTAAAAATACAACCATTCCTTCAAAATGTACAATACGTTTTTGCATTATTTATCATTCCTATTTTTCTATATTTATTGATACATTTTCATCGCTGAAAGTATTCTTTTTATTTTTTGACCAGATGGTTGCTAATATTGGCCCTGCAATGTTATGCCATACTGCCGCTAATACACTTGGGAGTGCAGCAACCGGTCCAAAATGCAAAATACTTTCCAGCTATATTACTTTCATCCACTCAGCCCCTATCTTTTAATTGAAACACCTTTTTCGGATTCAAAATATTTTGCGGATCAAGAACTTTCTTTATTTTCTCCATTACAAATAATGCCGCCCCATGTTCTTCTTCTTGATACTTTCGTTTCCCGATTCCAACGCCATGTTCTCCTGTACACGTTCCTCCTCGTTTAAGAGCATACTGAACGATACTTTCATTTATTTCGTCTGCCTTCTTCACTTCCTCCTTATCATTTGTGTCAATCATTAAGAGTACATGGAAATTCCCATCCCCAACATGACCGAGAATACCGCCAATAAGCCCTACTTTATGTAATACCTCTTTCGCATGTTGAATCGCTCCAGCTAATTCCGAAATTGGTACACATACGTCTGTACTCATTAGCTTTTTACCAGGATAACTATGCACGTAAGAGTACGCTAAGTTATGTCTTGCATCCCACAGCTTATTTCTCGCTGCTGTTTCCGTCTCAAACGCAATTTCTATACATTTATGATCAAGAACGATTTCTTTCGTAAATTCAATATCTTGCTTTAACCCTGCTTCATTGCCGTGAAACTCTAAAAACAGTGTCGGTTCTTCTCTGTAACTTGTTTCATTGTAATAATTTACTTGTTTCATAGATAATTCATCAACGAGTTCAATTCTCGCGATTGGAATACCTGCTTGTAATATGTTAATTACAGCTTCTACTGCATCATTTATAGTTGGAAACGATGCCCTCGCAGCCATAACATGTTCTGGTATACCGTATACTTTTAAAGTTAACTCCGTGAAACATCCAAGTGTTCCTTCTGAGCCTACGAAAATACCATTTAAATGATAACCTGATGATGACTTCGCCGCTAAATTCCCGGTATGTATTACTCCTCCATCAGCAAGAACGACTTCTAAATCTCGAACTTGATCACGCATTACCCCATACTTTACCGCTGTCGTTCCGCTCGCATTTGTAGCAGCCATTCCTCCTAACGTTGCATCAGCTCCTGGGTCTACACTAAAAAATAATCCATACTTTTTCAATTCTTTATTAAGCTGAGAGCGCGTCACCCCTGGCTGTACTCTCACAAGAAAATCCTTTTCTCTTATTTCAAGTATTTTGTTCATAAGAGAAAAGTCCATTGTAATTCCTTTTTCGTAAGGAATTACATGTCCCTCTAAACTGGACCCTACTCCAAATGGAACGACAGCTGTTCCGTGCTGAATCGCTATTTTCATTATCGCGCTAACTTCTTCGGTCGTTTTTGGAAAAACAACTACATCAGGCAAACTACTACTATGGTAAGATTCATCTTTACTATGTAACTCTCGTACTGTCATATTTATTACTACTCGATCTTCAGGAAGTATGCCTTTTAATTCATTTACTACATGTTCAATTGTTATTTCCATAATCAACTCTCCTTTTTAATTTTAAAACAAGTATACCATCTTTATACAAAATAATTAGAAAAATAAGATTATTAAACCTGAACATACAAAAAAGAACCTGCAGCACACGCTACAAGTTCTTTTTCACTACATTTTAAACGATTTCTTTATTAACAACATAAACCAAATTAAAGTAACTGCCATCAACGAATGAGAAAATCCTACAATATAAGTTAACCCTTTAAAGTCAGCTCCATTTAACTGAAGAAGCCCTCTCGCTGCTAGCGAACCTAACATTAATGTTAATGCAATATTATGTAAAACAAACCACTTATTAAACCCTTGCACTTCATGAAACGCGAATACTTTTGCTAATCCTAAAGCAATTAAAAAGAAGAAAAAGCCAAGTACAAGTGTATGCGTATGCAAAAGATTTAACAAAGTAGACCCTAAAATCCCTTTATACTTACCATACTCCCTAGCGAAAATCCCTGATAATAAACCGATAATCAAATACGTAAACGATGCATTATATAATTTCTTCATTATGTACCTCCTTGAGTAGAATGTATAGTGTGTCATATTTAGTAATAATGATAGTTATATAGTAAAAACTCCTAGTCACCTAGGAGTCATTGTATAAGCATCTCACTCTTTACAATCAATCCTAATTATAAGATATCTCTCTATACAAAACAAACGAACTTTATGTGAACAAACACCCCCATTAAAATATGTTGCACTTTTGTTTTACACAATCCATACTAATTGTTATAACTTTTTAAAGGTGGTGTAATTATTGATAGTTCTTGAAACTGAACGTCTTAATCTTCGCTGGTTTGATATAAAAGACGCTCCTTTTATTCTTGAGCTAGTAAACGATCCTGCATGGATTCAGTTTATCGGTGACAAAGGAGTTAGTAACTTAGAAGATGCAAAAAAATATATTGTAAACGGTCCCATCGATATGTATAACAAACTTGGATTCGGCCTTTACTTAGTAGAACGAAAAAAAGATCTCACTCCACTTGGTATGTGTGGCCTTATTAAAAGAGATTCATTAGAAGACGTTGATATCGGGTTTGCCTTTTTAGAGACATTCCGTTCAAAAGGATATGGCTACGAGTCAGCTTCTGCGATAATCGAATACGGTGTACAAAAGCTCGGCATGAAACGAATTGTAGCAATTACTTCTGTAGATAACATCGCCTCAGGAAAGCTTTTAGAAAAAGTAGGATTACGATTTGAGAAAATCATTTCAGATTCAGGAGAAGATTTAAAATTATTTGGGTATAACGCATAGTAAAGAAGGTCGCCGTGAATGGTGACCTTCTTTACTATTTTACAGATCTCGTCATAATACTTTTAGTTCCATTTATAGTTTTGCAGTAATTCTTGTGATTACTACTATGCCTTTCATATCACATTTTTTGGAAATTCATAGAAATAAAACTTTCACATTTAAATAAATTATATTAATATATCAAATAAAGGAAGTGAGAATAAATGGAACAACCGCTATTTTTATTAGTTCTTCAATTCATTGCATTCATATTAATCATTTGTATCGTATATGGAATGTTGTACAATACCGTATTAAATTTAAATATGCCTAAATGGACTGCACATATAGTAGCTACGGTCTTTTCCCTTGGTATTACCTATCAAGCTTTTATAAATTTTATTTGAAAAACTTTTGTAGCAATTACTTCTATTGTTGATGCAGTAAAGCTTTTAGAAAAAGCAGGATTGCAATTTGAGAGGGTTATTTCAAGATCAGAAAACGTAACCATTTTTTATAAAGTCTTTCCAGCGCAAAATAGTGAAGAAGTTAGTTCCGCTGAAAGTGTGTTTGCATAAAAAGAAATGAATTTAATTGATGCTACAAAAACTTTATTTTAATTCTGGTTCTATTGTTTGGAATCGTTCTAGGGTACCATTTGTGTGGACTTTAAAAATTTTCATTTGCGCACCAAAATGTTGCGTTAAGTAAAATGTATCACCAGTTATTAAATTTCCAATCTTCCAATCAGGTTGATATGTACTTTCCATGGAACTTTCTAAATCCCCAATCATTATTAAATTGATATATAATGAAGATGAACTACTCAACATTTTCGTTAAAGATAGTCTATCAACCTCTAACTACCTAATGAACTCAAGTAAACACATCTTCAGTCATTTTAAGAGGTACAAAAGGCACCCTTTCGGGTGATTTTTGTATAAAAATTCTATTTTTTTATATTCGATACCAACCACGAACCTTTTTAAAATAATAGTATCATTATGTCTCCTTTTTAGAGATTATTTTTAATTACCTTGAATTTTTTGCACCAGAACTGGAAAATCCCTGACTACTCGAAAGATCAACTATCAAGTGCTAATATTCAATAACGCGTACTGAAAATGATTAAACATTTTTATAAACCAGTGGAGCATTTAAGAAATCAATTTTTCTCTTATCGAAATTTAATTAGCTTACAGTAATACAGTGGTCATATATTTTTAAGAATAACGGAAGAATATATAGAAATTGCTACAGAAATGTGAAGTTTAATTAATTTAGGAGGAACAAACTTGTTTAATCAGCTTGTAAAAGTTATACCGAATTTATTTACGATTGGAAATTTATTGTGCGGTGTTTTCTCAATCACCTTGAATATGAGTGAATATTTGGGAGTAGCCTCCATTTTCATTTTCTTTTCAGCTGTTTTAGATTTTCTTGATGGAAGAATTGCGAGAAAATTAAAAGTGAACAGTGAGTTTGGCGTAGAATTGGATTCCTTAGCTGATATTGTTAGTTTCGGCGTTGCTCCTGCGCTTTTATTTCATACGATAGCAACACCTTCTATTTTAACTCCTTTGGCATTTATCCTTTTCCCAACAATGGGTGCTTTAAGATTAGCTAAATTTAGTATTAAACCAACTATTGGATATTTTAAGGGATTACCTATTCCAGCTGCAGGATTATCATTGGCTGGTATGGGATTGTTTTCATATAGCAATGCATGGATTACATTAATTCTGGCTCTCTTAATGGTTAGTCCCATTAGATTTAAAAAATTTTAATTGAGGTCACGCCCAACGTCATTAAGGGAGCATTTCAAATGAATTTAACGCGTCAATTAGTATAAAAAAGCGGGAAAATAATATTAAATTAAATGCCATTCGTAAAAATTTAAACCTTGTTTTTAAGATTATTGGGTTAATTCATCGATATGTTGTTCTGGATACTTTTAACAGGAGCTCCCTTTATCAAGAGAGCTCCTGTTCTTATTTCTTCTTCTTTTCTGTCGGCTGGCTTTGTTTAGCAAAATTAGATGAATCATCAAAATTTGGTTGCTTTTTACCAGCATTATTACTTCTACCTTTTCCCATATGTAATGCACCTTCCCTCCCCCTTACTATTCCTAATAAAAAAATTCTCTTGCATCCAAGAGAATTTTAAATTGGGTTCTTATTGATAATACCTAAGTACTTCCAACACTGCCATTCCATAAAAGATGGATCCACTGTTAAATTATTTAATGCTGAAACAAGCATTACATTTTCATATTTAACTGGATAACCAATAAGTAATGTTTTTAAGCAAAATATTATCTAACATCTTAGCTGTTACAATAAGTATATTCGCATAATTCACACCTATAACAAGTATTACATATTACTTATGTTTCGTTACCTTTTTCTGTATATAATAATAAAAAATTGTGAAATTTTATCGCATTATGTAAGACACTTGATATCAAATATATTACTTTTACTATGAACTAAATATATTTTATAGGATTTTTCTAGATAAACAAGGTGCTAAATTAATTCTTGAGAAGTCATTACCATTACATTTATCTAAAAATTGAAAAAATATGTGTAGATAGATATCATCTTAAATACATATATAATTAACTTTAATTTTCTGACACGATTTCACATTATTCTTAAACTGACTTTTACGTACATTATGAATAAAAATTGTACCGTGTCAATTTTTAAAAGATTATATATCATAACTTTAAGAGAGGAAGGAAAACTATGAAGATGAAAAGAAAAAGCATCATGACAACAGCCCTTGCAGCTACATTAGCTACAGGTGCAATACCTACTACCTCGGTGTTTGCTGCAGAAAAAGAGGTTCCTATTCAACAAAAAGAGGCACAAATGAGTATTCAACCTTTTGCACAAAACAATTTGGAAACAGCCGTTCAAGCTGCCTTAAACGGTCCAGAAGTCAAAAAAATCAAAGTATTTGAGCATGAATTTAATGTGAAAGAAATAGAAGTAGTAAATCTAGGTGCAGGAAAAAAATATGTTAAGGGGCAAATTTCTCATCATTTAAGTTTTCGTCCAGATGATCAATTTTATTATGAGTTTACCGTACAAGATGGAAAGGTACTAGATAAACCTGTATTTAATATTGATAGAGGTGGTTGGACACCATTTGCTGCTCCACTTTTATCAATTCTTGCTGCGTATAATGGAATTCCAGTTAATCCAAATGATTTAAATACACTTGGTCAGCAGATTGGTAAAGTTATAGACGGAAGCTGGGAACATGCAGCCCAATCAATCGCAACTGTAGTTAGTCTAAGTTTTAATGAGTAGGATTTCCCAATTTTTATTAGCATTGTTATAAGAGATTCTAAAACAGCTATTAATAAATTTTTACCACTCAGTCACATTATCTTGATTTGTTTACCACCTTATCATTCATTATATGTCACAAAATAGAAGTCTTTTTTAAGGCTTCTGTTTTGTTTGTATACAATACGAGCAACGGTTGGTTTTTGGAGGCTATATTTCGATTTTTCAAGAATACGTTTGGCTATTAGGTACAATTCATAAAAACAAATTATTAAAGTCTCAAATAACTTACTCCCCCTATTTTTAATTATTATCAACTCCAAAAATTTATTACCTTAAGAATGAAAAACAATAAATATAGTAAAAAATCATCTAGCGATTATTTAAAAATCAGGAGAGATCAAATGAAGAAAATAAAAATGAGAAATTTCATTAAAATTAGCATCCTCACTTGTATTACACTAGCAAGTTTAAGTACACCATCTACTATTTTAGCTGATAGTCATTCAGGTTATTCCTATGAATCCAATATAGGATATCAAAATCCAGCGTGGATGTCGAAAATAGAAGATTCTACAAAATTAAGTGAAATATCTATTCCAGGGACTCATGGTACTATGGCTTTACATGGAGTAAGCTTTCTTGATGAAAATTTGACAAGAAATCAAACTATGAGTCTATCCCAACAATTAAATTCTGGAATCCGATATGTAGATATGCGTGTTAAACGTGTAAAAGATTCTTTTGCAATGTATCATGGCATTGTAAATCAAAAAGCTATGTTTGAAGATGTATTAAAAGAGACAATTCAATTTTTAAAAGATCATCCAACAGAAACAATATTAATGCGCCTAAAAGAAGAAACTACTCCTGAAAGCGGCTCTCTATCATTTGAGGAGATATTTTTAAAATATAAAAACGTTAATGCTTCATATTTTTGGAATCCTAATTCCGTACCAACTTCAGATAGAAATACCC
This sequence comes from Bacillus sp. B2-WWTP-C-10-Post-4, assembly GCF_009183805.1. NCBI lineage: Bacteria > Bacillati > Bacillota > Bacilli > Caryophanales > Bacillaceae > Bacillus > Bacillus sp. B2-WWTP-C-10-Post-4. The sequence continues at coordinate 20,027 of NZ_WEII01000068.1, forward strand.
CTGCTTTAGGAGATACCCGCGGGAAAATTGTAATCTTACAAAACTTTACATCCACTCAATTGTACGGTATTGATTACGAAGGTTTGAATATACAAGATAAGTTTGAAATTGGAAGCGGACCAGATGAAATATATGCAAAATGGACTGAGATAAAAAACCATCTACAAAATGCAAATACTAACTTTAATAATGGAAAAATTTATCTCAACCATTTTAGTGGTACGGGAGGCGCAGCAGCATTTTTAAATAATGTATATCCTTGGTTTATTGCAAGCGGAAAAGAGAGCAGAAATACTGATAGTAGTCCTAAATTGATTCAAACGAATTCCACAAATGCATGGAGTGATTTCCCTCGCGATAGAAACGGACAAGTATACTATGGGGGAATGAATACACTTGGGACCGAACTCTTACAACAAGGCATAATTAAACATTCTGGTATCATCGCAGCTGATTTTCCTGGTCCAGGTTTAATTGATAGTATCATTAAATTAAATGGCATACATTCTAATGAAAAAGAAATATTAATTTCGCAAATTTCATCTGAATCTAGTCCATTATCCGGACAACAAAATCGATCCAGTCAAAACTTTAAAATTGATAGTTTACCTGTAGGTACCAAAGAATTAAAATGGGTTATTGAGCCTTCAGAAAAAGATTATTCTTCTACTATCTCTTTCAATGTAATGATTGATGTTTCCCTAGGAATAGATTCTACTCGTTGGAAAAACATTTCACATGGATCTAGGACTGAAGCTTACACAAATACTAAATATTATATTGCAAGTCCAATGGGTGCCACTAACAAATTCACAGTGAAAATATACGCTATTACAAATTAGAAAATAAAGAATCCCAATGAAATTCCATTGGGATTCTTTTTTAATTTCATTTCGTAAACATTAGGATGGGATTTAAATCTTATTGATTTATCGTTTTCCGAAAGAAGACTCCTTCCTCAAAAATGTGAAGGTGCGAAACACCAATTTTAGGTGGGAGATGAATGTCGGTTGGCATAAGTCAACATATTTGCTATCATTTACTTGTACAGATTGCTCTTCGAAAACTGAAGATATGAGGTTGGTTGCAGAAAAACGTTGCAACCGTAAAATCTTCAACGTTCTATCGCCCCACGCTTCTCAAAATCGCGAAAACCAAGCTAAAGTAGGGAGTGTGGTGAGTCAGCGTACAAGATACTTATGTTCTCACCGTAGGGACTGCGGGTAGAGCCTGCTAAGATAACTGATGGATACATCGGTGTTCGCAGGAATCTCCCACTTCAAACAGTCCGTTAGGACGTTAAGTGGTGAGTAGTTCAACATTTAAATCATAAGATAATTCATATTTGGAACAGCCCTTAATTTTTAAAAGAAAACCCCAAAATGTTAACTACCTTTTCCCACCTGTCACTTATTCAAAACTGGCTTCCAAAGCGATAAGGCAAAAATCCAATTTGAGTCGCCATTTCCTTGATGATCTTGAACTGCTTCATACACTTTTCCCTCATGTATTACTCTATCGCCTTTAGTATATGCTTTTCTTGCATCCCATTTTTCATATGTGGAATCCTCTGACTTTGTTGTTACATTCAAAACATCACTTCTACTAGATTCATTTCCAGCTAAATCAACCGCCGTCACTACATATTTATACGATGTATTAGCCTTCAAATCTTTATCCATAAAGGATGTATTAGCCGCTGTCCCAATTTTATTCATAACCCCAGCGCTTTCTCTATATACAATATAATGGTCAACACCTACATTATCTTCAGACGGACTCCACATCAAATCAACAGTTGTCGCTGTTGTACCCATACTATGTAATCCTTTTGGTTGAGTTGGAGCCTCTATATCTGGGATTGCATGTGTTGTCTTAACCTTTAGTTTTTCACTTTCTTTTGATATGTTTCCAGCAGAGTCTAATGCCTTTATTGTATAGGTATATTCCGTATCTGCTTTTAGTTTTTTATCAATAAAAGTTGTACCTGGTACCGTATCAATTACTTCGCCATTACGTAACACTTGATATTCTTTTACACCTATATTATCAGTAGAGGCCTTCCATGTTATTTCAACACTATTGGCAGAAACTTTAGAGGCATTTAATTCAGTTGGTTGACTTGGAGCTACTGTATCGGGAGTTTCATTATTTACTAGATTTACATCAATTACATTATAAAACGCATTTGACGTATCTGCTACATCCCATACAGCTAAAATGACATGATAACCATTGCGATCAGTTGGTACATTAATTGTATGTGTTAAATTATTTGATGCGGCAGAACCATCATGTTTCACAGTTCCAATTGGTTCTAATTCAGCACGTGTTAATGGTTTATTAGGATCCCATCCCTTTTTTGTAATGTAATAATGCCATTTACTTGTAGGATGTGCAGCTGTATATTTCCATGTAAAGGTATTTGCTCCACCCTTAATCGTGTTTTTGAACCAGCGATTTGATGTTTGTTGGTCAAGAATTCCTCCAAACAGTCCTCCTGCCGAAGCGATTTTTCCATCAATCGGTCCCCCATCTGGGAATCCTTTAGGTGCTTCTAGGCTTTGAGGTTCGTACATTATATTTCCACAATTTAAATTCAATGCTCCATAATTCTGACTACATAAAGCAGCACGGCTACTTGGCTTTTCAACAAATCCATGTGCATAAGCACTTTGAGGAATCATAGTAATAGCCGTTACCCCTGCAGCTAAAACACAAGCACCAATTCCTTTTTTACTTTTTCTTAATCTTTCCAATTTAGATGCAAATTTCAAATTCATTCTTGTCCCCCCAATATATTATTGTTATCGCTAATATAATAGCAATATAGAGATAAACGAACAAATTACTAATAAATATACTAATACCTCTCATACATTGGTACGTTTATTATTATTTTTAATCTCATATAAAAATAAAATAAATACAATAAGTCTATTTTGTAACATTATGTTTTATAAAAAGTATAAAAACTTCGTTTAATTTCACAAAAAATTCAAATATTAAAACAAATAATTAAATCATGTAGGAAAAATAATTTTTTTATATTACAAAAAAGCAAAAAAAGTCTGGAAGAAACCGATTATATCCGTTTCTTCCAGACTTTCACTTCTTTTATAACACTCACAAATCCCTTAACCTTAAACATATACACTTGAGGTTAAAACCCACATAATCAATATAACCTATATGTTGACTAGCTGCTAAATGTTAAAATTCATAAATTAATAGTAACAGAACAATTAAAACAAGCCATTTAGCAAACACATATAATTTTCTTACTAATTCAATCTAACGCTTAATTACTTATAAAATGACTTAAGGTATCTAGCTTAACTGTATTTTCTTTATTAATAACCATTGTCTATCCTGCATTTTCTTACTTTAAGCAGATTATCAAGAGATTGTTAATATTTAAGGAGAAAAGATTTGAAAACCCATTTTTCATTATCATATTCTAAAAATTTATTATAATATTTTTATCTAATAAGGCACAGAAACAACGGGTAAACTTCAGTGTGCTTGAGAAACATGTTTAAAGGGTACTTTAGTACTGAGTTTTTATTAAATGTTCCTGTACCTAATATTTAAATTAACGTATGTCAAAATATTTTACAATACGAGTGTTAAACGTTACATATTTCTATATAAAATGATACATTTCATCAGCACGCCTCCCTAATAT
>NZ_WEII01000069.1:0-3860 GCF_009183805.1 Bacillus sp. B2-WWTP-C-10-Post-4
ATCTTATATATTAAAAAGAAATAAAGATAAAACTATTATAGGTTATCAAAAATAGGGGGAAACTCTACTCCCACAAGGGAAAATTTGATGTTAGCACGTAAAAAATCATAAATAGTAAAAAATGTATCCGTAGATTCAATAATTATAAGACTTTCAATTCTACAAAAAAGCAGAAAGAAAATCATATGTTTCCACATGAAATCGGAAAGAAATTGATACAAATTACTTTATATTTATTCAACTATGGAAATAAGCTTCATTTACTTTATTTTGGTAAATAAGCAGTATTTAACGTTCAATTATCCACATTTTGTTCAGAAAATGTAGTTATTTGTTAACATTACTCAGTATTTACACATAACTCACATTATTATTGATGATTTTTATTAGATATATACAACAATACTAGTAGTTACAATGATGTCAGAAAAATACTATTCACATTCGAGTATATTTGTCCTCATATCCACTGTTTTTATAATTTTATTTTTGATTTTTTGTAGGTATTATGAGGTATGTTTTATTACATTAGAAGAATACTCCCTGGCACTATGTGGAGAGTTATATAGTGCTAGAAGAGAATTTGTATAGAAGTGCATAAAAAAAGACTTCATTTTACATGAAGTCCTTCTGATTTTGTATTTATAAATAGAGTAGTAGAAAAAGAGTATGAATGAAACAACTACGAATAGCCCTCTAATTTCGATTTTTTCAAAAATAGAGAGCTCGTTACTATTATTTTATTTCCATTGCGTGTAGCACCTGATCTGGAGCTGTTATTGTTACACCAGCACGTACTAAACGTTCGAAGGTACGCATAAACTCTAGTAAATTAAACTGCTTTGGTAGCTCAATCACACGAAGTTTTTCTTGTGGCAGCTTATCAATTGCCTCGATAAACCATTCGCGCACATCACTTGGAATTGTGCGTTCTTTATGGCCACGAACTTTTAGTTTTTCACGCATTTCAATTTCTAAAGCGATATATGCATGGAGATTCACTCCCTGATCATATGCATATTTTCTAAATAACGTTTCTTCCTGGTATTTTAGATAATTACGGTGATAAGACTCTTCTGTTACTGGTACCGCAAACTTCTGCTTCAATAATGCATGCACATTTTTAAACATCTTTTTAATGTTACGAAGAGAGTACATAGAATAATGTAGGCCGAAATTAAAGATAGCTTGCTCACGTTCGCTATTTCTCTCTTTTGGTATATGCTGCGCAATAAGAGGGTAGATACCTTCTTTTGCTGCTGTATCGAGAATTTGATATTGAGATGTCTGATGTAATAGTTTCTTCAATGTATATACAATTTTCGTTGGATATCCTTCTTTTCGATCAACCATGTCACGTAGTCCGTGAATTACACTGCGAATTTGACGATGACAAGTATGCTTTAGTACATGAATGAATTTATTCATGTCTGCAGACAATTCACCGATATTCATCTCTTGTAGGACTGCTTCGATAAATTTCGCTTTTCGAGCATAGGTAGCTTTTGGTGTAAATGGATCCCTATGTTGTTCTTCTCCAGCTTCTTTCGAACATAAGAAGTCTGAATGGATAGACAGATATAATGTCGTATATCGTTTTGTATGCTTTACACCTTTTTGCATTTTGCAAATTTTGAATAGGGGATTCCCCGTACATGGTAATGCAGTTGTTAATTCCTCGATAACCGCACGGATCTGATGCGGATATTTTTTATGTAAGAAACGATACATCCCACCGAAGTGAGTTTTGTTTCCTCTTTCGTCCTGCTTGTCTAAAGAACGCTTTAATGTTGTTTCCGTATGTTGTTGCATTGCGATGTCTAAGAATAGTTTCTTAGCTGCTACAGATAGCTTAAAGAAATCCTTTGTAAATACAACAGGACTAATATATACGTACGGATTTGCTTTTTCTGTTTCCTCATTCATAAAATGAGTGAGTTTGATTGTATAACGGCCATCTACTCCATTTTCGATGGAGATAATGTTATGTAAGTTTAATTTCTTTAATGCGATATAGAATTGAGAGTGTTGGATATAAGCAAATTCTTCTTTATATTGCTTGTAATCTTCCCACATCATATGTATGGTTACATTTGGAATGACGCCGTTTGTATAGCATTTTTTATGTAAGTACAAGAACACTTCAAGATCAGCATTCGTAATACCGTATAATTTATGTTTTCGTCCTGCTTTTTCTGCAAGTGTAGACATTGCCCGACGTGAAAAAGATGGTTTGGCTTTTTCAACAAAACCTTCTACATCCGCAATACGCTCTTCGTATGTCATGTGCTGCAAAATATCTTCTAAATATGTATCTTTATAGCTGTAGTATTTCTCCTCAAATGTTTCCACAAACTTTTGCCAAGACTTTAGTGTTACTAAAACTGCGTTTGTTGTTTTCCCATTTAAGCTACGTTGATTACGTATCACAAATGATTTTCCCATCTTTTTCACCTCCGTTCTACAAATTCAGAAATATATGTCAAAATACTATAAAATATACCAATTTTGATTATAGCAAATCGAAAAATGATGAAAGGTGCTCCTTTAAGAAGAAAATTAGCAACTTGCAACAGCTTATGAAGCTAGTTGTATCAAGGGATAAGAGAATTTCATGATTTTTTTTTGTGTTAAGGATACCGCAAACGTGTTGCAAGTTGTGTGGTATGTATAAAAGTAAGCGAAAAAGCACCTAAACCCTTGGTATATAAAGGATTAGAGTGAAAATGGTAGGGAAGTTAGGGAAAGGATACCGCAAACATGTTGCAAGTTAGTGAACGCAATCATTAAAAATGAATTGTAATAAATACCCTTGATATAAAAGGATTGGTCGGCATTTATAGAATGAAAGTAGGGAAAGGATACCGCAAACAGTGTTGCATCTTGTGAGGGAAATAAGGGCATGCATACCGCAAACGTGTTGCAAGTTGGGTAATATGTATAAAAGTAAATAGAAAAGCACCTAAACCCTTGGTATATAAAGGATTAGAGTGAAAATGATAGGAAAGTTAGGGAAAGGATACCGCAAACATGTTGCATATTATGTATGTAACTTATTAAAAATATGAGATAAATAGCTTAAAAACTTTAAAATGACATGATTTTTTTTAGAATTACTTAGTTGAGAAATAAATTATACTGTTGCAAGTTGAAAGAGATAGGGAAAGGATACCGCAAACGTGTTGCAAGTTGATTAGAAATAGGTAAGAGAAAGAGCAAACGTGTTGCAAGTTGAGAAATATAAGGCAAACAAAGCGCAAAAAGAATGTAAGTAAGGAGAAATAGGTAAGAAAAAAAGCAACCTGTTGCAAGTTGAGGAGTTAAGGAAAGCAAGGCGCAAAAGAAATGTAGGAAGAAGAAATAGGGAAAAGAAAGAGCAGTATGTTGCAAGTTAAAAAGTTAAGGAAAGTAAAGCGCAAAAGGAATGTAAGTAAGGAGAAATAGGTAAGAGGAAGAATAACCTGTTGCAAGTTAAAGAGTTAAGGAAAGTAAAGCGCAAAAGGAATGTAAGTAAGGAGAAATAGGTAAGAGGAAGAACAACCTGTTGCAAGTTAAAGAGTTAAGGAAAGCAAAGCGCAAAAAGAATGTCAGTAGAGGAAAATAGGTAAGAGGAAGAACAACCTGTTGCAAGTTAAAGAGTTAAGGAAAGTAAAGCGCAAAAGGAATGTAAGTAAGGAGAAATAGGTAAGAGGAAGAACAACCTGTTGCAAGTTGGAGAGTTAAGGAAAGCAAGGCGCAAAAGGAATGTAAGTAAGGGGAAATAGGTAAGAAAAAAAGCAACCTGTTGCAAGTTGAAGAGTTAAGGAAAGCAAAGCGCAAAAGGAATGTAGGAAGAAGAAATAGGGAAAAGAAAGAGCAGT
>NZ_WEII01000069.1:3960-22924 GCF_009183805.1 Bacillus sp. B2-WWTP-C-10-Post-4
CTGTTGCAAGTTGAAGAGTTAAGGAAAGCAAAGCGCAAAAGGAATGTAGGAAGAAGAAATAGGGAAAAGAAAGAGCAGTATGTTGCAAGTTAAGGAGTTAAGGAAAGCAAAGCGCAAAAGGAATGTAAGTAAGGGGAAATAGGTAAGAAAAAAAGCAACCTGTTGCAAGTTGAAGAGTTAAGGAAAGCAAAGCGCAAAAGGAATGTAGGAAGAAGAAATAGGGAAAAGAAAGAGCAGTATGTTGCAAGTTAAGGAGTTAAGGAAAGCAAAGCGCAAAAGGAATGTAGGAAAAAGAAATAGAGAAAAGAAAGAGCAGTATGTTGCAAGTTAAGGAGTTAAGGAAAGCAAAGCGCAAAAGAAATGCAAGTAAGAAGAAATAGGGAAAAGAAAGAGCAGCATGTTGCAAGTTCAGGAAAGAAAGTTGCAAAAGGAATGCAAGAAAAGCAGAATAGAGAAGAAAGAAACAAAAATTTGTAAATATCTGTTACAATAAATTAAATATAATAGTAGTTAAGATTTTTATACTGAGAATTATTTAATTGTGATCCATGGTTTAGGGAGGAAAAGAAAGTGGATAACTTATTACAAATGTTTCGAGATGCATTGTTAATCTCTGAGCCAATTTATAAAACTAACGAGCTAGTATGGAATAAGTGGAATGCATATTTTAAAGATGTTGAAAACAATAATAATAAAGTACTCACATCACCTCATGCTTCCCCATCATTTACTGCATTAGTGTCTTGGCTAGAGAAAAAACAAGAATCTGGTACTACATTAGTACAAATTTATGCCAAAATTGATTCCTATAAGGAAGAAATATATAAAGAAATTGAAGGATTTATAGACAAAGAATTCCAAAATATAGCTTCTTCAAGTTCCATAATAGTAGAAAATGATCAAAATATAGAAGAGACAAGTATAGTAAACCATGAGGATTATTATGAGGTAAATAACTCTGCTGTTTATTATAAGCTAAGAGATGGGATTGCAAAAAATCAATTTGAAGAAGATGAACTGAGTAAGGTTTTACAATATCCTATTGAAACAAAATCTTCTAATGGTGTAGCCCAGCTTTCTTCACACAAAGATGAAGATTTAAGACTTACTAATATAGAAGAAGCAGCTCGATGGAATACTCTTGTTGATGATGTAATGAGTAATATGGATGATTTAACGGCAGATTGTTTAGATGCAATTACAATACAATGGATAAACGAAGCAAAATCTCCAGACGAATTCATTGATTTTTCTTATGAGCAAGTTTTAGAGATGTGCAACATTCCAAAAACAGTAGTCAAAAATAAGGAATACTATAGAGCGGAAGATAAAATTAAAATAGCAAAAAGAATTGCAGCTTTAGCAAGTATTTTTATCTATTTAAATGATGAGAATGAAGTCGTAGTATTAAATGACCGTGAAGATGAAGGGGAACGACTAGAATTAAAGCGTGAGGTTGTTAAACGATTATTTGTATTAGATTCGGTTGTATTGTGGAGACATAGTGTTACAAATGAATATATGGGTATTGAATCTTGTCGTATTAAGCCAGGCAGCTTTTTAACCAATTATTTATACGGATCTAATAATACAACAGCATTATTGTCTAAAAAAGCACTTGAATACAATAGTTATAGACACAAATATCATAAAAGGTTAATACGATACTTAACATGGCAATGGAGAATTAGACAAATGTATTCATCATTGAAAAAGCCATATTCTATAGGTGGGGACAAAGGCCTGCTAGCAGTAATGGATATCCCGAAAGATTGGAAGCCTAATCGTATTAGAGAACAGTTAGAAAACGTTCTAATGGATTTAGAAAATGAAAAAGTAATCTCTCATTGGGAGTATAGTGACCCACTGGATGAACAACAAATTGGGAAACGTAATTGGTTTAAAAATTATTACACTAACTTAGGAATAACGATTTTGCCACCTGAAGAAATGCTACAGTCAATGGATAGGGTAATAGGAAAGAAGATTGTAGAGGAACCACAAGAGCAATTACCCGAAGTAACAGTTGTTAAAGAGATAAAGAAGACTGTAGAATCAGTCGAACAAATAGAGAAAAAGATCCGTGACCAAATACTGAAAGTACACAATGAAAAAAAGGTAAGCATTCGTGAAATAGCAGATGAAATGAATATTTCTCCATCGACATTATCTAGATTTTGTAATTATAAAACAAAACGTTTATCTAAAAAGGCGTTAGAAAAGTTAACGAAATGGTGTGAAAGACAAGAAATATTAGAAAAGATGTAACATAGACTAAATATTTCTTTTAATAATATTCAAATTAAAAATACACATACATTATGTATGTGTATTTTACTTATTATCACTAATAATAGTCTGAATTTTCTTTATTTACGGTGGTTTTGTCAGGTGAAGATCCTACTGGAAAGTCATTATAGTTATGCTATTTAATCCACTGCAATTAAATTTCTTGTCTTATCGATATGGTTCAGTAACATACGATACTCTTCTTCATACATAGTTATACGTTGTAGAAGAGATTGATTCTCTGTTTCTAAATCTTCAATTTGATTTTGTAATTTTGTCAATTCATTCACATCTTTATAATTTTGTAGAAAGAGAATAATATCATCTAATGTAATAGACAAAGAGTTTTTTTCTTTTTCTAATGGGGAGAGGGGAATGTTGTTTCCCATTTTTCGGTCTTGTTTTGCTAGTTGTATTTCTTCTTGGTATTGTTTTCTCACATATGAATTCCAACGAAATCCACAAGCTGCGGGTGTTCTAGCTAGTAGTTTTGCTACTTCTTTGAATGCAGCTAACTGTGTGCCACCGTTACGAATATTCTGAAGTACTGTTGATGCGAGAAGTAAATCGTTATCATCAGTCCAGGAATCTTGTCTTGAGATTACCACGTTTTAACCCCCCTTATATGTTTTATATTATATATATGCAATTACTCAAAATGATAGAAGTTCAACTTCTCTTGAAATAATTGGGAGTAAGTTGATAGAAGTATGTATGATTTTACATGCAAAATTGCATTTAAGGTTGACTATTTCGTAAAGGTGTAACTATAATGGTTACAGTTGTGCAACTGAATTAATAAAGTTGTTGGTATGAATTGGTTGTATTAATGATGTATAAACAAATATTAAAAAATGAATGGGGTTGAAAATATAGTCCTACATATAAAACGTTTGTATAAAAAGAAATTAGGTAATATACATTTTTTTATAACTATATACTAATAAGAAGAGGTGCATGTTTTGAAAATTTTTAAGGGAATTTTAGTTTCTTCAATTGCATTAACAGCATTTAATGGGGTAGGCGGACTACTTCCAAATGAAAAATCAGAAGTTGCCTATGCGGCTACTTACAATTATTCAAATAAGCAATTGAATTCTACTGTACATAAGCAAGTTACTAAACAATTAATTTTGAAATTTAAAAATGAAGCGAATTTACCATATCAGGATGGAATAGAAAAATTCATTAAAGAAGAAAAACAAGATCCTGAATTAGTTGGAATTTTAGCTGAATATCCAAATGTAACTATAAATCGACTTTTTAATTCTTTAAATCCTAAAGAAATTAAAAATCTTGGTAAAGAAATAAAAGATTCCGATCATATTTCTTCTAATTTGCTAAACTATTATATTGTAGAAACTCAAGATGATATTGATGTACAAGCATTACTTACAAAATTTGAAAAATCATCTCTTGTTGAAACGGCGTATTTACAGGAAGAAGAGGCGCCACCAGCAGAGCGTTTGCCAAACTTATCTGTTAATCCATATGATGAGCCTAGACTTACAAGACAAGGTTACCTTGAACCAGCACCATTAGGAATTAATGCACCTTATGCCTGGAGCATAAAAGGTGGAGATGGAAAAGGAACTACTTTCGTAGATATGGAGTATGGGTGGTTATTTAATCATGAGGATTTAGTGAATCAAAAGATTGAACTGATATCTGGACAGAATAAAAGCGAGCACCATGATCATGGTACCTCAGTCTTAGGAATTGTTTCGGCAGAGGATAATAATATAGGTGGAATTGGGATCGCACCGAAAGCTAAGGTAAAGGTTGTATCTCAGATTAGGGATAACGGAAATTATAATACAGCTGATGCTATTTTAAGTGCGGTTAACAATATGCAAGCTGGAGATATTCTTTTACTAGAGGCACAAGCAACTTACGATGGATATGGAGATAAGAACTATTTTCCTGTGGAAGTAAAACCAGACATATTTGATGCAATTCGTATGGGAACAAATAAGGGAATTATTATTATTGAAGCAGGTGCAAACGGCGGAAATGACTTGGATCAATTTAGAGACCGTAATGGTAAACAAGTTTTAAATCGTAATAGTCCTGATTTTAAAGATTCAGGGGCAATTATGGTTGGGGCAGCTTCTGCAAGGGTTCCTCATAAGCGTTCATATTTCTCTAATTACGGTAGTAGAGTGGATGTGTATGGATGGGGGAATGCAGTAGATACTACAGATGCTAAACCAAGTGAATTTATAACAAATCTATATACATCTAGTTTTGCTGGAACATCTAGCGCATCACCTATTATTGCTGGTGCTGCAGCATCAATTCAAGGAATAGCAAAAAATAATCAGGGGAGAGTATATACACCAAGTCAACTTAGGGATATTTTAAGTGATTCTAGCACCGGAACGAAATCCAATGATCCAACTTCTGATAAAATTGGTGTTTTACCTGACTTAAAAGCTATTTTATCTAAACTTGGTTTTTCACCAAACTTAGGTAATGATTCTTCCATTGTATTTCCTGAGGAACAAGAAATAAATAAAGGAAATAAGGGAAATGAAGGATCTACTATAACATTCCCGAAAGAAGATACTGCTAATAGTGGAGAGGACTCTAGCTTTATTTTCCCAGAATAATAGAAATACCTCCTATTAAGCATGGGACAAAATAGTTTACTCAATAAGAACAAAGGATATGAATTCAATAGAAATATGAATTTATATCCTTTTTATTTTAAGCTGTTTTTACTACCTTACAAAAACGTAATGTTAGCGTAATGGAAATGAATTTTGGCAGCCAATAGATTAGGATATAATTTTTGTGAGAAAAGATATGAGGTGAATAATATGAAACGAATAGTGCTTATGTGTAGCTTTTTTGTGATGTTTACTGTGTTGTTATCCGGGTGTAATTTAAATCGTCTTGGTACAGATACATATTATGTGCAAATTACCAAGGATGGTGAAAAATTAAAAGAGAAAAATGTAAATGGGGATACGACTTACGAATATAAATTACCTGGATTTGATAAGGATGGTAAAGAGAAAGAAATGGAGTTTACAGCGTTAAAAAACCTTCGTAAAGAAGCGTTTTTACGTATATATTACTCTGAGAAAAAAGGTGTGAAATCTTGGGAAGAAGTGAAAAAAGATGAACTCCCTACAAAGGTAAAAGAAAAATTAAAGGTGGATTAATATATAATTCTTTATCATTTTAGCCAAGAAGACTCCTTCCTCAAGGAGCGTGAAGGGTCACAGTCCAGTGAGTAGGTGGGAGATGAATTGGGTTTGAACAAGGGATGGCGGGAAGCCATCTTAATTGTTCGACATATAGAAAGTATTACTCCACTATCTATCGAATGTACGTTTGGTGTATAATGGTCATATACCGAAATGGAGGTGAATCAAATAATGATGAATAAAGCCTATAAGTTTCGTATCTATCCAAATCAAGCACAAGCAATTCTAATTAACAAAACGATTGGGTGTTCTCGTTTTGTATTCAATTATTTCCTATCCTTATGGGATCATGCATACAAAGAGACAGGAAAAGGCTTGACCTATGGTACATGCTCTGCCAAACTACCTGCCATGAAGAAAGAGCTTGTTTGGCTAAAAGAAGTGGATAGTATTGCGATTCAGTCGTCTATTCGCAACCTTGCGGATGCTTATACACGCTTTTTTAAAAAACAAAATAGCGCACCGCGCTTTAAATCTAAGAAGAACAACTTACAATCTTATACCACAAAACAAACAAATGAAAACATTGCCATTATAGGGAATAAAATAAAGTTGCCGAAACTAGGCCTTGTTCGATTTGCCAAAAGTCGTGAAGTAGAGGGACGTATTGTAAATGCTACAGTTAGACGGAACCCTTCTGGTAGATATTTTGTGTCACTATTAGTTGAAACAGAAATACAAGAACTTCCGAAAACACATTCTTACATTGGAATAGATGTAGGACTAAAAGATTTCGCTATTTTGTCAAATGGAACACACTATAAAAATCCGAAGTTTTTCCGATCATTAGAAGATAAGTTGGCGAAAGCACAGCGTGTTCTTTCTAGAAGAATGAAAGGATCTTCTCGCTGGAATAAACAACGAGTAAAGATAGCTAGAATTCATGAATACATATCAAATGCTAGAAAAGATTACTTGGACAAAATCTCAACTGAAATCATCAAAAACCACGATGTTATCGGTATAGAGGATTTGCAAGTATCGAATATGTTAAAAAATCATAAGTTAGCAAAAGCAATTAGTGAGGTATCTTGGTTGCAATTTCGATCAATGTTAGAATACAAAGCAAAATGGTATGGCAAACAAGTCATTGTCGTATCGAAAACATTTGCTTCCAGCCAATTATGTTCCTGTTGTGGATATCAAAATAAAGACGTTAAAAATCTAAACCTACGTGAATGCGACTGTCCTTCTTGTCGTACACACCATGATAGGGATATTAACGCAAGTATCAATCTAAAGAATGAAGCGATAAGGCTTCTAACCGCAAGGACTGCGGGGTTAGCCTAATCAATTAGAGTTCGATAGAACTCTTTACTTAGGAATCCCTCACTTCTAAACGAAGTGAAAGTGGGGGTAGTTCAATAGAGCAATATATCCTCAAACTATTAGAATGTATATTGTGAAATAGGCGAAAGTTCTTTAGAGTTGTTAAAGTAAGAGGCTGACAGTTATTGTCAGTCTTTTAATTTTGCAGGAAGAAAATAAAAAAGGCATTTAACAGGAAAGTGTTGGATTATTAACAATTATTTAAGATCCAAAGCTACAATATATCTACTCCTGAACTATAATAATTTTAGGTCAGAAATAAGCTTCTGATTTTGTGAGGAGTTAAGTACTAAAAAAGCTTAATTTTGTTTACGTATTTATAGTCGTTTAAAGGATTTATGATTGGTTATGATATAATAAAATTCAAGTACAATAAGGGGGATTAATTAAATGATTTTTCAAAGCATGATAACAGCTATTATAGAAAAATTACAAGAGACGGTGAATCCCTATTGGATAATTGTGTTTGGATCAACGGCTGAGAACAGAGAACGAGAAGATAGTGATATTGATATAGCTTATGTAAGTGACACAACATTAGGGAACTATGAACGTTTTTTATTAGCACAGGAGTTAGCTAACATTGTTCAGAGAGATGTTGATTTAGTTGATTTATCCGAAGCTTCTACAGTTTTTCAAGCTCAGATTATACATACAGGAAAGACAATATTTTGTTCCGATGAAAAACGTAAGGTTATTTTTGAAATGAAAACTTTAAAAATGTATTCAAAATTGAATGAAGAACGACAGGTAGTATTTGATGATATAAAGAAAAGAGGTTCTATATATGAAGAATGAGGTTATTTTAAATAAAATTTCTACAATAGAGCGTTGTATAAAAAGAATCCAAGATGTGTATGGAAATGACCCTGAAAATTTAGAGGACTTTACAAAACAAGATTCAATAATATTGAATATACAAAGAGCTTGTGAAGCGAGTATTGATCTAGCAATGCATATTGTTGCTGGGAAAAAATTAGGACTACCCCAATCTAGTCGAGAGGCCTTTGATTTATTGGTTACAGCAGGATTACTTAGCGCTGATCTAGCAAATAAGTTAAAGGCGATGGTTGGATTTCGTAATATTGCTGTTCATGATTATCAAAGTGTAAATTTAGATATTGTTCGTCAAATTATTGAAAAACATTTAACTGATTTCAAACTATTTACGAAGGAAGTAATGGGGATATTGGAATTTTAGGCGAAAGAACAGAATAATAAAGCTGAGAGATAAAGTAATTCTATGACTAAAAAACCAGCTATTGAAACAATTACTTAATTTCGTAAGAAGAAACGCGGTCATAAGATGAGTTTGTTTTTGATTTTAGCGAATAAAAACAATATAAAATAATAGAGTTTCAAAAAATAGCCCTCCACCAGACCTTTTTTGGTCAGATGGAGGGCTATTTTTTTTCATGTTTTGACAAGTTGCGGTGAGATAAGCCTGCATTTGGACAGACTTCAGCCCCCGAAATCGAGCATATCGATAGCCATGTAGTTCTTTGGCGTCCGCAAAGCTTCGCTCTATAGTTGAATAGCGTACTTTGTAAAACTTTTTCCCTGTAACTGTTAGTTTGTTTTTTCTAGCGATATCCTTATATTTCTCCCATATATGATGAGTGATAACTTTTTGTTTCTTTGAAAAACATACCTCACGTAGCGGACAAACAGCGTAGTCTTCTGGGTTGGATTTATATTGATGATATCCTTCACGATCCGTTGTCGCATACTCTAAAATACACCCCATCGGACAAGCAAATGCATTCATTTCTTCTACATATTTAAATTGGCTTTTTGACCCTTTACGCTCCTTGAGGAAGGAGTCTTCTTGGCTAAAATGATAAATTTGAAGCTATAAAAGTAACAGAATTATGTAATAAGTGAATCAAAAAAACAACCCCAAAAGCAGACATGGTAACCTGATATTTTTCATTCTTTTTTTTATATACCCAATAAGCATAGTTATATAAAAGACCAATTATCGTTGTACCAACTATATAAGTGATTCCATATGGATGATTTAATCCAAATATAATTGAAGCTATTAATATGATAAGGTAATCGTGATTTTTAATGTAAGGAATCCAACTTAATAGCCAAAATAAAAATACTTGAAAAACTATTGTTTCATATATAGGTGCCGCTAATACCCCTAATAAAACTTGAAGAATAAGAGGTGCTTCTGTTATTGGGTTTTTTTGTATTTCAGGTAAGAATAGATCTAATGGTATTATAAATAAAAATGATCCTAATAAAATAAGAATAATAACAGAAATGGTAGGCAAAGCAAACATAAATCTATTTATTTTTTTGAGCATATATATTTCTCCTATAATCTTTTATTACATCTATACGAAAAGTAATAAATAATTGAGTCTCTTTTTGTTTGACATGTTTTTGTCTACTATTGATGAAAACCGTTCTGTAATTGAATTCTTGGCTTATATGTAGGTGTAGCGATAAAGTAGGGATATATTAACACTATATTGTTAATATTAAAATATTAAAGAGCTAAGTGAGATATTAAGTTCACACCAATTTTATGATGAATATAATATCAAGCCAGTTAAGGAAATATGCTGTATAGGACACGCTTGCACTGTTTATTTTACTATATGAATATTTAAGTGCATATAGTTTTGGAGGAGTATGTATTTTTGCATTTTTTAATACAAAAGTTTTTTATTAAAAATTTACTTTCTGCGCTACCTCATATGAATTTAAGACACTTGAAGAGTAAAGGCCAAAAGAGTCTAAGTTTAGATTGTACAGGTAAATATTATAATATTATAGAAAAATAAGGGAAAAAGTTATAAAATAGGAGATTGAATTAAACTTTCAGATTTTATTGTTCTGCAAGATAAAAATAACTAAAGATGAGGCTCTTAAAAATTCTTATCTTTATTTAAAACTAACGATATTATAAAAAATCCTTGCTGAAGGTACTGCAACAAATCTAATTTGAAAATCTTTAGGAGATAAATATGGAATTTTAAATATTCTTAGTCGTCTATTAAACATTATATCAATTATTATAGGCAAATCCTTTAATATCATCGATTTAGAAGAAATCAGTACAAATAGAAAAGATGAAGTGGTAGAAGTATTACGTCTTCCTTTTAATAGATTTCCAGGAGCAGCTGAACATATAAAAGATGCAATTGTAAATGAAAAAAAATTGGAACGTTTGGTTGAACGATAAGTATGCTATTTTAAAGTTTAAATTAATAAAAGAAAGAGAATCTCTTAATATGTTACTACTTTATTTTTGTATTGTTGAAAATCAGAAAGGAGAAATCAATGAAAAAATATTGGCATAAGCTATCGTTGCTTCAAAAAAATGTATTACTAACGGTATTAGTAATTCTAACGCTTGTTGGAAGTATGGGAGCGTTAAGTTTTAATATGTTTCAAAATAGTATGATGTCTATATTTGAGAGGCAGTCTTTTGAAACAGGTGATGCGGTATTAAATCAATTAGATCTAGAAATAGTAAGAGATGTAGCAAAAGACCCCACAGCTCAAAGAGTGAAGAAAGAAAAATTGACGGAGCAATTAGATAAATCTATAAAAGATATGAAAAGTGTTGGACAAACATATGTTACAGGAGCCAAGCTAAATGAAAAAGCTGAATTACAAATAGTAGCTTTGGATACAGAATTAGCAAATACTGTTTCTGTAAAACCAGGTGAATACTATGAGCAACCTACTTATTGGATGAAAACATATGATAAAGTAATACAAACAAAAGAGGCACAAATGACAGAAGTATATGAAGATGAATTAGGGTTCTGGGTAACAATTTTAGAGCCAGTTACAGATGAAAATAAAAATATAATTGCAATTGTTGCAGCGGATTTGGAAGCTTCTGTTATTCCTCTTACAAAGAAAAACTTTATGATACAAGGTTTACTATTTATTATAATTTCATTAACTATCGCAATTACAATTCAAATATTTATCTCACGAAACTCTCTATCGCCTTTAAAGGATTTACAAGAAGGGTTACGTAAAGTTGGTGAAGGGGATTTAAGTATTAAATTGAATGAAAGATCTGATGATATAGGGATAACTAATATCTATTTTAATAACACTATTAAAAAGTTTAATAGGATTATAGATAAAGTAAGGCAGACTGCTGAACAGGTTTCGACATCTTCACAGGAATTGTCGGTAAGTACAAAAGAGAATAGCATAGCCTTTAAAGAAATTGCAAGTGCTATTACAGGATTAAATTTAGGAGCACATTCTCATGAATATGTAGTGCAAAAATGTTTAGGGATTGTTCAAGAAATGGAAAGTAAGATGAAAGAAATTAAAGGAGTTGCAAAACAAGTTGGCAATGCTTTGGAAGACATGGAACAGCATTCTGTAGAGGGAAAAGATTTGATTAAGCAAATCGTGAATCAAATGAAAAGAATCCAAGATACAGTTCAGGATGTATCTTCTAGTATTTATGCATTCGAAGCACGATCTAAGGAAATTCATGAAATTCTTACTGTAATTACAACCATTTCAAATCAAACAAATTCATTAGCTTTAAATGCTTCTACTGAATCCTCATGTGCTGGAGAGATGGGGGAAGAGTTTTCAGGTGTTGCGGACGAGGTACGTATATTAGCGAAAAGAACCGAGGCATCTGCAAGGGATATAGCTAAATTAATTGGTGAAACCCAGGCTGAAGCAGAGAGAGCTGTAAGATCCATACAGGAGAGTTCAAAGGAAGTAGAATTAGGAATAACACTTGTTCAAAGTAGTGGTGCATTCTTTGAAAAGATTTCAGAATCTGCACAATCTGTTACAAATCAAATTAAAGCGACTTCGAATCATTCAAGTGACATTCTAAAAAATAATCAAACTATTGTTCATTTTATAAATGAATTATCAAACATTGCAAATACATATGTGAATAGCAGTAGTAATGTGGAGACAAGTATGAAAGAGCAAGAACTATATGTACAAGATATTGCAGAGTTAGCAAATTCTTTAAATTGGCTCTCGCAAGAGTTACAGGGGTTAATAGGGGAATTTAAAAGTAAGTAGGATAGAAGAAGGTAAAGGTAAAGGTAAAGGTATAGGTATAGGGTATGACCTATACCTTTATTTATTCCCACATAAGGAATGAAAGCTTAGGTATATATGTAAAATAGCTAAACGAATAATTTTTTTGCATATTTTGTTGGAAATAGAGCATGATATTACCAAATTCAACGGAGGTGTTTAAAAAATGCAAATTCGCGAAAATAATAATTCAAACGAAATCTTAATAGCAGCTGCAGCAAGTGCAATTGAGCAAATGAAATATGAAATTGCTCAGGAGTTTGGTGTTACACTTGGACCAGATTCAACAGCACGAGCGAATGGTTCAGTAGGTGGAGAGATTACGAAACGTTTAGTTCGTATGGCGCAAGAGCAGCTATCTGGTCAATATAAAATTCACTAAAACTAAAGGTATATCCCATTAAAGGGATATACCTTTTTAATTTGTTTTTAAAGAGAAGCGTTACATTTTTTATTGTTGGTTAAGTTTAGAAACAGCAAATTTAGCTGTAAAATTCATCTTCTTCATGTACGTAGAATTTACACCTGCTTGAAATTGTACAGAAATATTACCGTCTTTTTGCGCTTTGAATACGCGACCATATGGGGAATTAGCATTGAATGTGCCAATTACTTGATCATCTGCATCAAAGACCGTATAAGAAATTGGGAACCCTGAATTTTGTACAAAGACTGTAAGTTCTTCCCCTTTTTTTAGATTAAATGATTCTTTTTGAGACACTTCATAGGAACTCATAGAGTAGTATTTTGTGACTTCTTGGATTTCTAAATTCGTAGTAGCTGCACTTGCTTTTGATGCCTCAGCCCCTGGTAAGTTCATACCTGAAAATACTGCAATTCCTAGTGCCCCTGCTAAAATCAATTTTTTCATAATAGTATTTCCTCCTTTAATATATTGTGAGATTTGAAACGAAAGTGAAAATTTCAATCCCTGAAACCATTATAGTTACAATGAGAACTATTTTCAATGGGGATTGGTATGTAATTTTGCATACACAAAGTAGCGATATAAGGTAATCTATTCAAGTTTTGAAGTCTTCTTAACAGAAGGGAAGGGTAATTTAAAAAAATCATGAATCAGATTGTAAATGAACTCTATATCTTTTGTAGAAAGACTAGAAAGTGGGGACTTCATAATTTGAAAACACCAAGGTGGAGTTTTTCTGAATGGGAATGAACAATCCTCTATTAAAAATATTTTTTAACACCAAATATATTAAATTAATCCTCATATAACACATTATTTTTCAGTAAATGTTAAAAACTTTATGCGTATGTAAATTTTTAACATTATTATTTTTCTCAATTGTATAATTTTATTTTCGAATTATACTTAATTCGTAATACCAAAATTAGGAAAGGACCTTTGAGACAGGACATTTATCTTAAATTCTTATTTAGAGGAGTGATTTAAAAAATCAATGAAGGAAATGTATCTCTAGATTAATTAGGAAAAGAAATTGAAGTGTTATTATACTCATCCAAAAATATAATTAGCATTGTTTAAAATACATGTACATTTAATAAATCCACTTTTGAAATTAGTGAGAAAACTGATATTTCGTATGTAAGTAATAATGAAATTGAACGAAAGGACTGATTTATATGGACAAAAGAAAGAGTGGTAGATTACAAAAAACTATAAAGGTGTTTGCGACATCCGCTATTTTAGCAACTACTTTATTTGCACCTATCATGACAAATAATTTAGCTGTACATGCTGAAACTGCACAAATTGCAACTCAACTTGAACAAAGAGAGTTTGATCTTCCAGGTACAGGCAGTTTTTCGGATGAAGCAAAAAGAGAAAAAAGAGGTGAGCAAAAAAATTATATGCCAACAGGCATTTATGTGAAACCTAATGAACAGGTTACTATTACAGTATCAGGAACACAAAAGATTAGAGCCATTATTGGGACACATCAATATGATAAAGAATGGGGAAAAGAAATTGATCTTTCTCCCGGTTCTAATACTATTTCTTCATCGAACGGCGGTGTATTAGGGTTAGATAATTTTCAAAGTACAGGAACAGTTAAGGTGCAGGTAACGCAAGGCGGAAGTCCTATTCCTTTCTTTGAATTAGGGAAACACACGAAAGAAGACTGGGTTGCCATGATGAACAAATATCCAGATGCACATGCAGTACAATTGAAATCAGAACGAGCAGTACTAACTGTAACTCGTGATAGTGCCAATAAATATATTGTAAATCAAGATCCTCTGCCACTATTAAATAAATATGATGAAATGATTCGAGCGCAAGACAAGATATCGGGGCTATCTGAAACAGAACCTAATCCTTTACATCGTTCAACTCGTCGTATTTGGACCTTTGTAGAAAACCCTAATGCACAAAGCTGGGGCATGTATGCAAGTTGGGATGGTGCCGTCTTTACAACTGCTGGTGAAGCAATCAAAAGTACTTTAAATGTAAATGAGTTTGGATGGGGACAAATGCATGAAGCAGGACATGCAAGACAACAATATCCATGGACGTGGAATGATTTAAGAGGTATGGGTGAAGTAACTGTTAATCTATATTCTTTAGCTGCATTCAAGAAAATATATCCAAATAAACCGACACGTTTAGATACAGAGGGAGATTATAATAGGGCTTTTACTTATTTAAAACAAACGAATAAAGAATATAAAAATATTGATGACCTGTTTGTAAAACTTGTTATGCTTTGGCAGCTTCATTTGGCATATGGGGATGAGTTTTATCCAAATCTTCACAAATTATATCGTGAGATACCAGAGGATCAACTTCCAAAAACAGACGAAGATAAAATACAAGCTTTTATTTACAATACATCGAAAATAGCAAAACAAAATGTACTACCGTTTTTTGATCAGTGGGGATTGAAGGCAACCCAAGAAACGAGACAAAAAGTAGAAGCTTTAAATAACCCGACATTAATTGCACCTATATGGGAAGCAACGGATGCTAAACCTGTTAAACCGCTTGCTGTATTATCTAAAAAAATAATGAAGGCAAGTGCAAATAGTGAGGAATCAACGGGTTCAGCTAGTAAGGCGATAGATGGAAAAACAGATACATTTTGGCATAGTAGTTGGACACCAAATCAATATCCATACAATTTAACACTAGAACTTGGCGATACACGTACCATTTCACAATTGGCATATCTTCCAAGGCAGGATGGGTCAGAAAATGGCCGTATTTTAACTTACAATATTTATACGAGTGTAGATGGTGTTAAGTATGACAAAATATCATCAGGAACGTGGGAAAATAATAGTAATAAGAAAAATGCAACATTTGATCCAGTTACTGCAAAATATGTAAAAGTGGAAATAACAAATGGACAGAATGGATTTGCTTCAGCAGCTGAAGTAGATATTCTAACTGATTCTCCATCTGTTAAACCATACGTATTGCCTAAAAATACAATGAAAGCAAGTGCAAATAGTGAGGAATCAAGTGGTTCAGCTAGTAAAGCAATTGATGGAAAAACAGATACATTTTGGCATAGCAGTTGGACACCAAATCAATATCCATACAATTTGACATTGGAACTTGACAAAAATCAAACAATTTCAAAAGTGGATTATCTTCCAAGACAAGATGGATCAGAGAACGGCCGCATTTTAGGGTACAGTATTTATACAAGTGTAGATGGTATTAAATATGAAAAAGCATCATCAGGAACATGGGGAAATAATAGTGATAAGAAAACGGCAACATTTAACCCAGTTACTGCAAAGTATGTAAAAATAGAAGTAACGAATGGACAGAATGGATTTGCTTCAGTAGCTGAAGTAGAAATTTGGGGATATTAATCTTTTACAGAAATGGTTGGGGATTATAGCACGTCGCTATTAAGTTAAAAAAGTGTATCCATAAAACAAAAAACGCTATTCTTTTTGTAGAAATATACAGAAAGGATGGCGTTTTGTATAAATCCATCAATTCAGAATGGGTTTCATTTGTTCACTAAAGAACTACAGCGATACCCATCTTCAACAACTTGAATAAGAGATAGGTTTGGTAAAATGTAAAAGTTAGTATAGTGCAAGAGATTTGACGGTCTTATGTATCTGGAATCGTCGAGAAGGAGCAAGCGATTCTGTTACTTGATTATTTAATCAGTTTTATGCAAATATAGCTACACATATGAGTTCAGAAGGAGTTAATCAATGTTTGAACCGATATTCGGATTTATTTCTACAGCGTTTATTATAAAACATTTTAAGGTTGATAAAGTTTTATTATATGGAATTATTAAACAAAAATGATAAATTATATGTTATGATAAAAAGGCAATAAAGTACAGCATCCTGACTTTATTGTGTATGTTTAGCCTATGTATGTCGTTTGTATTAAAAATAAGAAGTCTCTTAAAAAGAGACTTCTTATTTTTTGTATGGAGGGGGTATTACAGATGATTGATTACTATCAAATGTTTTTAATTGCTATGGCAGGTATTGCCTTATTTTTTTATATACAACATGCTGGAAAACCAACGAAAAGAAACAAATGGAAGTTTTTAATTGTAGTATTTTTATTTTACCTTTTGAATTATTTATTTCTTAAATTTATATAAATAAATGTAGGAGGGGGATACGTATTGAATTCTAAAATATAAGAAAAAGGAAGGTATAATCCTTCCTTTCATCATCCAGTATGTCCATGTGAATATTTAATAACATTTATAGTACTTTGAGAGCCTGTTGAAGAATTTGATCCAAAAGTTACTGTTACAACAATTAAGATACCCAGTAAGCTAACCGCTAATTTTTTCATTTTAATGCTCCTTTTTTAAAGTTTTTTTCACTGGCTTTACTAGCTTCATAATAGTAATAGCTGGCTTTTTTATGATTATTTTCTTTGTAAAATTGGGTTGCTAATTTTTCAGTATATTCATTTATATACTCATATAGTTCTTCGCGTTCAAAATAAGAAATTCCTTCTAAAACAGTTTTTTCTATATCAGTAGCACAACTATTTAGATTCATTTTTTCTAAAATCTTAAAGTGGTGTATATAGCCTTCAATTCCCAATTGAGTAGAAAGCTGTAGGCCTCTTTTTATTAATTCTTGAGCAATTTGATGTTCTCCTAATTTATAATGTTCCCTAGCTTCAATAAAAACAGCTTTATAATCGCTAGGTAGCTTCTGATTAACTTCAGATAAATAACGTAATGCTACCTCGGATAAATTCTGTGTAGCATACATAAATCCTAGATTGTGACGAACAATCAAAATATTGTATTCTAAATTTTCTTTTTGGAATGTATCCATAGCCGAGATAAAGTGTTCCTCAGCTAATTCCCACTCCTTTAAATGAGTACATGCTAATCCATATAGGTTATTACAGAAGGCAACTTTCAATTCATACCCAGGATGTTTTGAAAATATATCTTTCGCCTTCATTACATGATTAATACATAAAATCGATTTATGTGTATGACAATAGAAAATGGCCAACTCATAATGGAATTCAGCATGTTCAATCTCATCAGGAATTGTTTCTAATAGGTATTCAGCTTTATCGTAATGTATTTTTGCAAGGCTATGATTGCCAGTAACATTGGAATGAATGGCTTTAAAGAAGTGATAATAGTATGAAAGGAAATCGTCTGTAGGAGTTTTATAAGCATCACTTTGTTTAAAGCTATCTTTAGAAATACTTAAACTATCAATTAAATATTGATGTCTAAAATCTAGTAGTGAGAAGTATAATAATATCGTTTGATTTTCCTCTATGTTATGGATTTTGTTTTCGATTTCCTGTTTAAGTAATTGAGCGGCGTCTACATGCCTAGCTCTAATTTCTTGATACCATTCATTTAATAAATGAGTTATTTGCTCGTTCCCCTGTATATGAACATTCATTGTTCAATTTCATCCTCTCCAAAGATATTATGCAGCAATTAGTATCATATCAGAAATTTCCTCTATCAAAATCTATTTAATAGCATTTATCAATATAAGACGGAATATTCTATCAATTTATATTTGTTGAGATTCAAGTAGTATGTATTATTGTAATTTTTATAACAATAACCTCTTTTTTCAATTTAAAGATTTGATTAAAATATATTTTTTTAACAGGAGGAAAGGGAGCTATACCTAAGTAATTATTTATAGTAATAATAGGAAATATAAATAAATAATAACGGGGAATTTGAAATGTTAGAGTTAAAAGAAAAGCAAGAGAGAAAAGAGATTTTGGAAGAAGATAAGATGTTTAATATCTTGTATTATGTGAATAAAGATGAGTTAAATATGATTTCTGATTTTAAAGAATTAAAAGAGGGTTGTATTCGTATAGCAACAAACTTATATGGTAAAAATTCATCTGAAGTACAAGCTGTCCAACAAGCTTGTAAAGCAGCTTATATTTAATCTCTTAATAGGGTGTAGATTATTATTTGCTATTACTAAATGAATAATAACATAATAATATTTTGACATTAGAAAAGGAAACGCTTTTAGAGTGTTTCCCTTTCTAATGTAATTGATTTTATTTTTTAGATCTCACATAACCAGCTGCTTGAGCATCAGTTTCTGAACAGAACCAAACAATATTGTCTTTTGTAGAATCATAATATTGTCCACCAGGAACATGGTATTTTTTCGAATTGGCATTTCCTTTAATTTGTCCTTTACAAGTGGTATTGGATTCTTTGTCATCACTAGGATCATTTTGGAAAGGTTTCTGATTAGAACCGTTATGATTACCACTAGATGAGGAAACGACAGCATTACTCTTTTGTGAAGCTTCTTCCTGGGCCTTACGATTAGCTTCTTCTTGAGCTTTACGGTTAGCTTCTTCCTGAGCTTTACGTTGAGTCTCTTCTTGAGTTTTACGGTTAGCTTCTTCTTGAGTTTTACGGTTAGCTTCTTCTTGAGTTTTACGGTTAGCTTCTTCTTGAGCTTTACGGTTAGCTTCTTCTTGAGCTTTACGGTTAGCTTCTTCCTGAGCTTTACGGTTAGCTTCTTCCTGAGCTTTATGGTCAGCTTCTTCTTGAGCTTTACGGTTAGCTTCTTCCTGAGCTTTACGCTGAGTCTCTTCTTTAGCTTTACTGTCAGCTGCTTCC